>JAZDJF010000062.1:0-10066 GCA_043804165.1 Nitrospirota bacterium | reverse complement strand
AAATCTGAGGATTGAAGGGCTTATGACAATCCCGCCTTTCTTTGAAAACCCGGAAAGTGCAAGGCCTTATTTTAGCGAACTACGGACATTAAGGGATAAGGCAGAGACGATGGGATTTAATCTCCCGGAGTTGTCCATGGGTATGACAAATGATTTTGAGGTTGCAATAGAGGAAGGGGCAACAATGGTAAGGATAGGGACGGCGATTTTTGGGGAAAGAAGATACTGCCCCAAGGAGGCATAATGACAGGGTTTATTGGCGGCGGCAACATGGCAGAAGCGCTAATTAAAGGAATGATTCAAGATTCAAGATTCAAGATTCAAGATATATTTGTATCAGAACCGAGGGAAGAAAGAAGAAAATACCTTGAGCAGACTTATGGAGTAAAGACAACATCATCAAATAAAGAAGTCGCCTCCTCGTGCAATATAATAATCCTCGCAATAAAGCCTCAAATTATGGGGCAGGTTCTTGAGGAGATAAAAAGCTCTATAACAGATGATAAAACAGTTGTCTCCATTGCAGCAGGCATAACACTTTCATATCTTCAATCAAAGCTGAATACAAAAAAAATAATAAGGGTGATGCCAAACACCCCTGCCCTTGTTCATGAGGGTATGTCAGTCATGTCTCTATGCGAATGCTTCTCTGATAAAGACATCAATCCTGTAAGGGAAATATTCATGTCAATAGGGAAAGTGCTCACACTGCCTGAAAAATATATGAACGCAGTAACAGCGCTCTCAGGAAGCGGGCCTGCATTTATAGCTTTTTTCATTGAGGCAATGGTTGAAGGTGGAGTAAAATTAGGGTTAAACAAAGAGAATGCTTCTGAACTTGCAATACAGACCCTGCTCGGAACGGCAAGTCTCCTTGAAACAGGAATGCCTCCTGAAAAACTCAGGGAAATGGTAACCTCTCCCAGAGGCACAACAGCGGCAGGGTTAAAAGTGTTTGAAGAAAAAGGATTTAAGGATATCGTTTTAAGCGCTATAGATGCAGCAGTAAAAAGAGCAGAGGAACTCGGAAGGAAGGAATAATGTTTCTCGTTGGTGATTTAATTATCGCAGTTGCAAATATCCTTGATATTGTCCTTAAGGTTTATATGTGGGTTGTAATAATTGCGGCAGTGATAAGCTGGGTAAGCCCTGACCCCTATAACCCTATCGTAAGATTTCTTTATGTGGTTACAGAACCTGCGTTCAGGCCCATAAGAAGGCTTATTGGTTACAGGCTTGGACCCATAGACATTTCACCTTTGATAGTAATTCTTGTTATTATATTTACGCAGTTATTTCTGATAAAGTCTTTAATAAAACTTGGCTATAAATTAGGAGGTGGCTGAAATGAGAATAACACCGCTAGATATCCAGCAAAAACAGTTCCCGATGAAGTTCAGGGGATTTGACGTTGAAGAGGTCTATGCATTTCTTGAAGTAGTCAGAGAGGAGATGGAGGATATACTCAGGGAAAACGCTTCTTTGAAGGAGGCCGTACAGAGGGCCGAGAGCCAGATCAAAGATTTTAAGGGCATGGAGTCCACACTTAGAGAAACACTCATGACAGCGCAGAATATGGTTGAAGACTACAAGACAAACGCAAGAAAAGAGGCAGAACTACTGGTAAGAGAGGCGGAAATACGCACAGAGACCATGTTAAAGGAGGCTCAGGAAAAGGTTATAAAGATACATGAAGACATCGTTGACCTGAAAGGGATAAGACGCCACTTCAAAGAGGAACTGAAGAGACTGATAGAGGGCCATCTGAAGATGCTTGAATTTGATAAGGAAAGAGAAGGAGAAACATCATAGGAAGGCATAAGTAACGCGATGAGGAAAAGAAAGTGAAATACAGCGCCCTGAAGGGCGTCCATGACATACTCCCGCCTGACATATATATCTGGCAGAAGGCTGAATCAACAGCAAAGGAAATATTTTCCGCATACGGATTTCAGGAGATCCGTGTCCCAATAATAGAGTCAACAGATATATTTGTAAGAAGCATCGGAGAGACAACAGACATTGTTGAAAAAGAAATGTATACATTCCCTGACAGGGCTGACAGGAGCATCACGCTGAGGCCTGAAGGCACAGCGCCTGTTGTGAGGAGTTATATAGAAAACCACCTCTACAACCTGCCATCTCCCCAAAAATTCTTTTACTCAGGCCCTATGTTCAGATATGAAAGGCCGCAGAAAGGAAGATTCAGGCAGTTCTATCAGATAGGGGTTGAGGCATTCGGAACAGCCGAGCCGAAGCTTGATGCAGAGATTGTCTCCATGCTGAAACTCTTCCTTGAGAGACTTCAGATGAAAGAGCTTAAATTTGAGGTTAATTCCATAGGCTGCGAAAAATGCAGGCCTGATTACAAAAAAGCACTCCTAAATTTTTTCTCTGCCAAGGTTGCAGACCTCTGCCCTGACTGCAACAGAAGATACATCAATAACCCTTTGCGAATCCTTGACTGTAAAAGCAGCGCATGCACTGAACTAAGAAAAGGTTCTCCGAAAATAACAGATTATCTGTGCAAAGAATGTAAGTCGCACTTTGAAGAATTCTTATCGCTCCTGAATCTTCTTAACATCACTTACAATATCAATCCCTACATGGTCAGAGGGCTTGATTATTACACAAGGACAACATTTGAAATAACAAGCGAATACCTGGGCGCTCAGAAAACAGTTGCGGCAGGAGGAAGATACGACAGGCTTGTTGAGGAATTCGGAGGACCTTCCACACCTGCTATAGGCTTTGCAATCGGCATGGAAAGACTTATTGAAATAATCAAAAATGTGAATCCCGAATTTTGCATTCCGGCGCCGAAGGTATTTATAGCTGCAATCGGCAAGAAAGCCGGCGCTGAAGGACTTCTGATTACTGAACAACTGAGGGCAAAAGACATACAGGCTGAACTCGGTTATGACAGCGCCTCCCTGAAAAGCCAATTAAGAAGGGCTGACAAACTTGGAGCAAACTATGTCTTTATAATCGGCGATGACGAATTAAAGTCAGGCATGATTAAGTGGAAAAATTTAAAAAACGGCTCACAGGGAGAGATGGGGATAAAAGATGTACTGAAGTTTAAGGGATTAGATTAGTGATTTTTACTATGCAATGATTTTTAAAGTGAAGAACCCTGCGGCAGAGACTGCAGGGTGTAATAATTATGAAACTTGATATCATTTCAAGTGAAATATGATATCTTTATCCCCTTAATGGCTTGCCCATAGTTATCTCTTGCAATTCCCATACTTAACGCCCTTCCACCCTTATATCCATCTACCCATTTATTTCTTAAGAAATTCTCTGACCACACTGATAAATGCCGTGAAATCCTGAAGATGTTTTTTATAGATGCCATAGGTTATTGAATCATCAATTGTATCGTAGATATGGATGAGGATGTTTCTGAACCTCACCATTGCCTTGAATGTATCCGCTTCTGCCTCAGGAATTATCCACGACTCAGAAAGAATGCTGAAGCAGTCAGCATAAGTCTCGGGCTCTCTTAAGCCCATACCTGTTACAAAGTGCCTGCATATATCAACCATCTGTTCTATTGCAAGTTCAAGATTCCTCTCTATAAATCTCTTTATAATAATGTTGCTCTTGAACTCTTCCAGATCCTTCACCTCTGTTTCTTTGAGTTCTCTAAGGAACTCTTCTATCTTGCGCAATTTTTTCTCAATAAGCTGTTTATCTATCATATACGCACATCCCTGAGACAAATCTGTATTCGTCATAATCTATCATTGTTTTTTCCCTGAACCTTATATATGTCAGGTGGTTTTTTATAATAAGCGGCGAGCTGTATTTCATAACCTGATGCCTCAAAAAAGCCGAAGCCCTGTTCAATACTGCAATGTCAACTTCTTTGCCAGCTAACTCTGAAAGTCTGTTTATATATCTCAGGAGTTCAACGCCTTCAAGAGGATTTTCAAAATAAATTGCTACATCAAGGTCGCTTTCTTTTTTCTGCATTTCCTTAGCGTATGAGCCGAAAACTAAGGCAAAATCCACATTTGCATCTTTATTGAGGAACTCCTTAAGCAAATTAATCTGCTCTTCTGTTAAGAATAATTTGTCATTCATTTTTTCTGACCCTTCCATTCATTTACTCCTCTACTCATCTCCCCTGCCTACAACCTCATAAGTGAGTATAACATCTTCCACATAATCCGCAATCTCTGAATATTTCTTCCGCTGTTTTACTGGTAAATAATAATGAAGGGGAATGTCTTTTGTAAAGGTAAAATTCACATTGCCTGCTTGAATGAACTTAAACCCCAAATATTACCGCTCTTTCTTCCATATCAACCCTCTCAACCCTCACTTTTAATTCCTTTCCTATGGTGAATGAGCGCTTCTTGTTTTTGCCGTAAAGTATCATAGTTCGTTCGTTAAATTCATAAAAATCATCCGTCATATACGAGACATGGAGAAAACCCTCAACATAAAAATCCTTTAGCCTAATCTTCAGTCCGTAAGGCGTGACATTGACAACCTTTCCTTCAAACTCATCTCCTACTTTATCTTTCATAAACCACACCCTCATAGCATTAAGAACCGCATTCTCAGCCTCGCCGGAAAGGCGCTCCATCCTTGAAGAGTTGAATGCGATATCAGGCAGCATTGTCTCCAGTTCCTGCTTTCTTCTTTCTGAGGTGCGCTTCTTATGCAAAACCTCCCTTAATATCCTGTGGACAATGAGGTCAGGATAACGTCTTATCGGAGATGTGAAATGTGTATAATGTCCTGACGCAAGGCCGAAGTGCCCTGCGTTCAAAGGAGAATACCTTGCCTGCTTAAGGCTTCTCAATACCATATAATTCACCATTTCTTCCTCCGGCCTGCCTTTTACTTCTCTGAGCAGCGCAGAGAAATTTTTCGGCTCGTAACGCGCGCCATGCACCGTGCTGCGCAAAGGTTTTATATATCTAAGAATCCCTTCCATCTTTTGAGTGTCAGGCTCTTCGTGTATCCTGTAAAGGGTTGGCGTTTCGAGTTCCGCAAGATATTCCGCAACAGCCTCGTTTGCCGCAACCATAAACTCCTCAATAATGATATGCGCAAAATTTCTCTCAGCCTTTACTATTGCCTCCGGCCTGCCCTGCATATCAAGCAGGACTTCAGGTTCCGGAAGGTCAAAATCAAGGCTTCCCCTTTCAAGCCTCTTTTTTCTAAGAACACCGCACAGTTCAGCCATAAGTTCAAAATCACTTAAAAGGCAGTCGTATCTCTTGCGTTCATACCTGTCATTATCAACAAGGATTTTCCCTACAGATGTATAGGTCATCCTCTCGTTGCTCCTTATCAGGCTCGGATAAAATTTTGCATTGAGTTTTTCGCCATGTCTGCCAAAATCTATCTCTGCTGTGAATGCAAGCCTTTCCATCTCAGGTCTCAGGCTGCACAGATTCTCGGACAGCTCATTCGGAAGCATTGGGATCACCCTGTCCGGGAAATATATGCTTGTGCCTCTCTTCCTTGCCTCAAGATCAATAGCCGAATCCCATGGAACATAATATCCGACATCAGCTATATGCACCCAGAGCTTATAACCGTGCTCTGTAAGTTTAATGGAAACTGCGTCATCAAAATCCTTTGCGCGTTCACCATCGATTGTTACCGTAGGAAGCCCCGTTAAATCTTTTCTTTTTTCTTCAGCCGCTTCCCTTATGCCCTTTGCAGCAAGCATTTTTGCTTCTTCAGCAACATTTCTCGGAAATCTTCGCGGGATACTGAATTCATCTATGATAGCCTCAACCTCGGATGCAGGGTCTTCGGGCTTTTCTATTACTTTTACAATTCTTCCCGAAGGAGGCTTTCTGTCTGCAGGATAATTAAGAATCTCAGCAACAACAGTATCGCCATTCCTTGCGCTGCCCCTGTCATTAAGCGAGACATAAAGGTCAAATGTAATGGATTTGTTTTTAGGCCTCACATAAGATACGGCATTTTCGATTTCAAGCCTGCCTGCTACTCTGACGTGAGCCCTTTCAAGTATCCTTATTATTGTTCCATCCCGTTTTTGCCGATTCTCCATCCTCACAATAACCCTGTCATTGTCCATTGCTCCGGAGGTTGCTCGGGCAGGGATAAATATATCGCGTTCTCCCGGCTTTTCCGTTATAACAAAACCGTAACCATCCTTGTGCGCCTCAAAATAACCTGTCATCAGATCAACATCACTTGTAAGGACATAAAGGCCTTTTCTTGTGAGCACGATATCGCCGTCCTGAAGCATTCGTCTGAGAACCTTTTTTAATGCGTGGGCTTCGGAACGGCTTAATGACATAAGGCTGACTATTTCCTTAAAACTCAACGGCTTTTTCGTCTTTTCTCTGAAAAATGAAAGGAGGGTTTGTTTATTTATCATGAGATGTCAGGCTGCATTGTTTTTTGACGTTGTATCATATAGTTTTTCAGCTGAGAAAAATAAAAAGAGAGGGCATATCCCCTCTCTTTGTGTCATTTTTCACAGCCTGTAGATTTCTTTTTTATAGCTTACTCTAATATTTCGAGAACGCAGCGCTTGCCTATTTTAGTGCCTGATGCGCCGAGTATTGTTCTCATTGCACGCGCTGTCTTCCCCTGTTTTCCTATGACCTTTCCGAGGTCGGTCTGTGCAACTCTAAGTTCAAAAACAGTGGTTTTCTCGCCCGCAACCTCTGAAACTACAACATCCTCCGGCTTGTCAACCAGAGCCTTAGCCATCATCTCAATCAATTCTTTCATCCTCGCCACCTCCATAGGAATTTAGGACTGTCTACGACTCGTAGAGTTACAGTCCAGCCCTTTGCAAAAGCTTTTTAGCAACATCAGTAGTTTGCGCTCCTTGCTGCAACCAACGCCTTGCCTTCTCCAAATTAATCTTTATTTCAGAAGGCTCTTTGAGCGGATCATACGTTCCAAGAATTTCTATGAAAGGCCCATCTCTTTTTGTCCGCGAATCAGCTACAACCACTCTGTAGAAGGGTCTCTTATGGGCTCCTAATCTTCTTAACCTGATTTTTACCAAAACTTCACCTCCCCTTTTTAATTAAATCTACTGAATTTTAAGCTTATCAGAAAGAGTGTAAACTGTCAACATACATCAGAAAGGCAAAAACTTAGGCAGCTTAAACCCCTTTCCCCCTTTAAACATCTTCAACATCTTTTTCAACTCAACATATTGTTTAACTACCTTATTGACATCAGCTGCCGTGGTTCCGCTTCCCAGCGCAATCCTTTTCCTTCTGCTGCCGTTCAAAAGGTTATGGTTTCTTCTTTCAGCCAGTGTCATGGAGTTTATTACTGCCTCTACCTTTACAAGCTCCCTGTCATCCACAGCCAGCCCCTTCATCTTGCTGGCGCCGGGTATCATATTCAGAATATTTTCAAGAGGGCCCATGCTGCGGATTTTCCTTAACTGTTCCTTCAGGTCATCAAAGGTGAATGATTCAGATGCAATCTTCTCCTGAAGTTTTTCAGCCTCCTTCTGTTCAAATGTCTTTTGTGCCTGTTCTATGAAAGTGATGACATCGCCCATCCCGAGAATTCTTGAAGCAATCCTGTCAGGATAAAACGGCTCAAGCATATCAATCTTTTCGCCGCTTCCTATAAACTTTATCGGCTTGCCTGTTATTGCCCTTATAGAGATTGCGGCGCCGCCCCTCGCATCGCCATCCATCTTTGTGAGTATTATCCCGTCAACGCCAATCTGCTCGTTGAAATTCTTTGCTATATTCACAGCGTCCTGCCCTGTCATTGCATCAGCAACAAATATAGTCTCTTTTGGTGAAACAATATCTCTTATGCGCCTGAGTTCTTCCATAAGGTTGTCATCAATATGGAGCCTGCCGGCTGTATCAAGTATCAATACGTCCCTTGCATCAATCACAGCTTTATTTAACGATTCTTTGCAGAGCGCCACAGGGTCTTTTATATCCCTTGAGTAGAAAACAGGTATTTCTAATTGAGAACCAAGTGTTATAAGCTGGTCTATTGCTGCGGGACGCTGAAGGTCAGCGGCAACAAGCATCGGCCTTCTGCCCTCTTTTTTGAAAAACCTTGCAAGTTTTGCCGAGGTTGTAGTCTTTCCCGAACCGTGAAGGCCCACCATCATAATAACTGTAGGAGGATTCGGAGAAAGCTGTATCCTAGCGTTTGTTCCTCCCAGAAGAGCGCAGAGTTCTTCGTTCACTATCTTTATGACCTGCTGTCCGGGAGTAAGACTTTCAAAAACTTCCCTGCCAACAGCCTTTTCCTTGACTTTAAGAATGAAGTCTTTTACAACCTTGAAATTTACATCAGCCTCAAGAAGCGCGAGACGGACCTCCTTTAAAGCGGCATCAACATCTTCCTCTTTAAGAAGCCCCCTGCCCTTAAGTTTCTTGAATATTGATTCGAGTTTTTCGGTAAGAGATTCAAACATGGTTTTAAAGAAGTTTTTCTATCCCGGATGAAAGCTCTTGCACAATATCCCGAGTTACGCCCAAATGCCTTTCTGCAACCCTGCCATCCCTGTTGATTTGTTCCTCTATGGATCAGATTTTTCCGCGCAGAGCTAAGCGCTAAGCAAAGAATCTATCTTAGATTTAAGCTGTGTCTTAGGCACTGCCCCTACAACCTGGTCTACTCTTTCGCCGTTCTTAAAGAACATGGTTGTCGGAATTCCCATTATTTTATACCTGCTTGCAATATCAGGGTTTTCATCTGTATTCAGCTTTGCGACTTTTACCTTTCCGGCATACTCCTTTGCCAGTTCTTCAACTGTGGGCGCAATCATTTTGCAAGGCCCGCACCATACTGCCCAGAAATCAACCATAACCACTCCCTGACTCTGAAGAACCTCTTTATCCCACGTAGAAGTCGTGAGTTCAACTATGCCTTCACCCATTACAAGCCTCCTTAAAACTCTCAATAATTTATTAATTATATTGTTTAGCTGTAATCTTTGTCAACGTTATAACTTTTTCAGTAAACCCCGTTAGAAGTCCAAACTTCTAACGGGGTAAATAGCCCTGACTCCTCAAGATTTTCCCCGCTGTGGCGCAGGTAATTTCGCCTTCCCATACCTCAGGCAAACCATTTACAATCACATAGTAAATCCCTTCAGGCTTAAGAAACGGCTTGTCAAAAGTAGCCCTATCAATTATCCTCTCAGGATCAAAGACAACAATATCCGCAAACGCGCCTTTCTTCAGAACTCCCCTCCCATTTATTCCAAACGTTCTGGCAGGAAGCATTGTTATCTTATGAACAGCGCTTGTCATGCTCATCAGCCTCTTATTCCTTACGTATCTGCCGAGGAATCTCGGAAAACTTCCAAAACCTCTTGGATGCGGCTTGCCCTTACAGGTCAATCCTGTCCTGCTTCTTGCAGAGCTGTCAGAGCCAATCATTACATAAGGCAAAGAAAGGAATCTCTTAAGATTGTCCTCGCTCATTGATAAAAATATTGCGTCAGCCCTCAGCTTTTCCTCTACTAAAATCTTAAAAAGCGCATCCGCAGGCTTGATATTTATCCGCCCTGATATAAATGCCAGTGTTTTACCTTCCATCCACTTATTCTTTTTTGATGGTACAGAAGATACGCTTACCCTTTTCCAGTAATCACTGTCAGGATGTTCGTATAATATCTCCTTTCTTATCTTCTCACGCATCTCCGGATTTTTTAACCTTCTTAACTCTTTCTCAGTTCCACCATCGTATGTCCATGACGGCAGTATCGTGTCAAGGTCTGTGCTTGATGCTGTGTAAGGATACCTGTCACATGTAATCCGAATTCCTTTCCTCCGGGCATTCTCTATTAAACCTACTGCTTCATCTATTTTATCCCAGTTTTCTTTTCCGCTTGTCTTAATATGGGAAATATGGACTCTGACATCAGCTTCTTTGCCTATGCGGATTACTTCCTTTATTGATTCAATAAGATTCTTGCCCTCGCTTCTCATGTGGGATGTATAGATACCACCCCCCCATCCCCCCCTTTCTAAGGGGGGGCGAAGGGGGGGTATAACCTTGCATAATTCAATCAGCTCTTCCGTATCAGAATAGATTCCGGGCGGATAAATAAGTCCTG
>JAZDJF010000061.1:0-4526 GCA_043804165.1 Nitrospirota bacterium | reverse complement strand
ACATATTACAAAGATTATAAGTGAGATAAAGAGGATAGGCGCAAAGGTTATTTTTGCAGAGCCTCAGTTTAATCCAAAGATTGCAGAGGTGATTGCAAAGGAGGCAGGCGCTAAGGTTTTATTTCTTGACCCGATTGGCGGCGCTAATGTTAGAGGCAGGGATACATATATAGGACTTATGAGATATAATCTTTCTGTAATGGAAGAGGGGATGAAATGAGTGGGGGAGACTCTGTTTATTTTTCTGTCATTCCGACTTGTTCGGAATCTTTCTTTTTCAGAAGGATTGCGGACAAGCCGCAATGACAAAATAGGGCCAAGCCGGAATGAATGACAGTAATTATGATAAAGGCACATTAAGATTAATATGAACGCAATAGAAATAAAAAACCTTTCTGTTGTTCTGAGCGGCAAAGAGATACTGAAGGATATAAACCTTTCTCTTGAAGAAGGAAAATTCCTCGGCATTGTCGGGCCTAACGGCAGCGGCAAGACAACATTCCTGAAGTCAATACTCGGCCTTATTAAGCATTCTACAGGAGAGGTAAGGGTGTTGGGCAAATCTTCCGAGGAATGTTTAAGAGAAGGAGTTTTCGGGTATGTGCCGCAGCATCTTAACCTTGATATTAATTTCCCTGCAAGGGCAATAGATGTTGTGACGATGGGATTATACGGAAAGCTCGGGCTTTTCAGATGGCCTTCAAAAAAGGAGAAAGAAAAGGCGCGTGAATATATAGAGCTTATCGGGATGTCAGGGCATGAGAATTTTCCGTTTGGCGAGATGTCAGGCGGAGAGCAGCAGCGCATCTCTATTGCAAGGGCGCTTGTGAGCAATCCGAAAATACTCATACTTGACGAGCCGAGCACAGGCATAGATGTTGTGGGACAGGAGGATTTTTATCACCTGCTTAAGGGATTCCAGAAGAAACTGGGGTTGACAATTATTATGGTGTCGCATGATATCGGCGCTGTGACAGCATATGTTGATGAGATTGCCTGCCTGAATAAAATTCTCTATTACCACGGCGCGCCTCTTGGCGCGCTTGACGAGAATGTGCTTGAAAGGCTCTACGGCAAGAATGTGGATATACTGATACATTCTGACGGATGTGATAAATGCGAGAGGCTGAGGAAATAATGGAAATCTTGTCATACGGGTTCATGCAAAGGGCTGTTGTCACCGGCATAGCTATCAGCATACTTGCAGGTGTAGTCTCTGTCTTTGTTGTCATGAGAAGGGTTGCATTTGTCGGCTCAGGCATTTCCCATGCGGCATTCGGAGGAGTCGCAATAGGTTTCCTTGCAGGAGTAAATCCTGTCATAACAGCGATGATATATTCTGTCCTTGTAGCATTCGGCATTGAGAAAATAAGCTCAAAGGGCAGGGTGGCGGAAGATACTGCCATAGGCGTATTTTTTTCAAGCTCAATGGCTCTCGGCATAGTTCTGATAAGCCTTTCAAAGAATTACAATGTAGACCTTTTCGGCTATCTTTTCGGCAGCATCCTTGCAATAAGTGAAAACGAGATGTGGCTGACAATTGCAGTAACAATAGTAATCCTCGCTGCGATTATGATGATTATGAAGGAGCTTTTGTTTACGACATTTAACGAAGAGCTTGCGATTGTTAGCGGTATCCCGACGCGTCTGATTAAGTCGCTCTTTCTTCTGTCTATGGCAGTGGCGATTGTTATCTCTATCAAGGTCGTGGGTATTATCCTTGTTTCCGCGCTTCTTGTAATACCGGGCGCTGTTGCACAACTTCTTTCAAGGAGTTTTTATCCGATGATGCTCATATCATGTTCTGCTGCGCTTTTTTCTACGATGGCAGGGCTTTATCTTTCGTATCAGTTTGACCTCTCGCCGGGCGGCACAATCGTCCTGGTAATCACAGCGCTCTTTTTCGTTGCGTTTTTGAGAGCGAAGAGATAACAGTAAACCCGAATAATGCAGACATTGCTCAATCCCGATGTGTATCGGGACTTTAACTCGATGATTTTATATAAGCAGTATTTTTTGCATTTTGCACCCTGAATTTAATAATATAGAATATGCCTAAAATCAAAAAGAAGAGCAAGAGGCCGGGCTGGGATGAATATTTCATAAACATAGCCAAGGCTGTCTCAACAAGGGCTACATGCCTCAGGCGCAAGTACGGCGCTGTGATTACTAAAGACAATATTATCGTGAGCACAGGATATAACGGCGCTCCGGCAGGCATGAAAGACTGTCTTGAGGCAGGGAAATGCACGAGAAAGGAACTTCAAATCCCTCACGGCGAAAGATACGAACTCTGTCACAGCGTTCACGCAGAGGCAAATGCAGTAATACGCGCAGCAGTTCATGAGCTTGAAGGCGCAACAATTTATATATCAGGCGCGGATGACAGCGCTGATGAATGCCATTCAGAGCCGTGCATGATGTGCAAAAGGATAATACTCAATGCGCGGATTGCAAGAGTGGTTTATTCGGACGAAAACGGTAAGTTCCATGTAATAAATCCTAAGAACTGGCTTAAGAAGAGGGTTTGAGGTGGAAATATTTAGTCAATTAAGGTGGCAGGATATTCTGGACATTGTTCTCGTGTCCTTTCTCCTTTACCGCCTGCTTCTGTTTATAAAAGGCACAAAGGCTGTCCAGATGCTAATAGGTATCGGGGTGCTGCTGCTTGTCTCTCTCCTTTCAGGTTATACAGGACTTTACACAATAGACTGGATAATCCAGAGCTTCTGGGCGCAGATAGTTATAGCGATGATAGTGCTCTTCCAGCCTGAGATCAGAAGGGCGCTTGCGCAGATGGGCGAGACGCCTTTTTTGCAGTCATTCACCTCAGCCGAGGAACTCAAATCTCTGGAGGAGATAGTCAAGGCTTCCGTTGCCCTTGCAAACAGAAAGATTGGCGCATTGATCGTTATTGAGCGTGAAACAAGCCTGAATGAATTTGTTGAGATAGGCACATCGCTTGATGCAAGGGTTACGCGTGAAATACTCCTCAGCATCTTTCATCCTTCATCTCCGATACACGATGGGGCGGTTGTTATAAAGGGCAACAGGATTGTTGCAGCAGGTTGTTTTCTGCCTATCATGCTCAGCTCTGAGGTTGATAAAGCTATGGGTACAAGGCACAGGGCAGGACTCGGACTTACAGAAGAAACAGATGCGGTTGTTATTATAGTTTCTGAAGAAACAGGCAATATCTCTATGGCTATTGGCGGAAAACTTGAAACCCATATTGACATGGGAACTCTCCGTGATATATTAACGGATATGTTCACATCCCGGAAGAAGGCAGCACAATGAGAAGGCGATTGCTTGAGAATTTCGGATTGAAAGTTACTGCGGTTGTCATGGCGATAATCTTGTGGTCTTTTGTTATCTCAAAGGGACAGTCTGAAATATCAATTGATGTTCCTATGGAACTTAAAAATATACCGCAGGGGCTTGAGAGTGTTAAGCAGGGAGTGAAATCTGTAAATGTGAGCCTGAAAGGACAGGATAGAATTCTCAGGAATATGAAGCCGTCTGATGTAAGAGTTCATGTGGATTTGAGCAAAGCAAAAAAAGGGAAAGGAATATACTATATAAACAAGGACGATGTTAAAATCCCTCCCACAATTAACATTGCAGGCATAACCCCCTCGTCTGTATGGATTGTGCTGGAAGAGACGATTATTAAGACCGTGCCTGTAAATGCAATTATGGTTGGCAGTCCCAAAGAAGGGTTTGTTGTGAGTTCTGTAGAGGTTTTGCCTAAGGATGTGGCCATTGAGGGCGTAAGGACAGAGACAGGCAAGGTAAAATTTCTGAGGACCGAGCCTGTTGATATTTCAGATGCTGATAAAACTTTTACGCAGACTGTGCGCATTGATATGGCCGGCAGGAATATAAGGACTGATATGCAGGAAGTCAGCGTAAAGGTTGTTATAAAAGACAGGAGGAAGAAATAGGCGTCAGGTGTCAGGTTTCAGTATATCTAACACCTAAAACCTAAAACCTAATATGAAACTTTTTGGGACTGACGGCATAAGAGGCAGGGTAAATAAGCATCCAATGACTCCTGAAAATGTGCTCAGGATCGGAATGGCGGCAGCTAAGGTTCTGAGGAAAAAGCACGGCAGGAATATGGTTCTGATAGGAAAGGACACGAGGCTTTCAGGGTATATGATAGAAAGCGCCCTTACCTCAGGGATTTGCTCAATGGGGATGAACGTAACGCTTGTGGGGCCTATACCGACTCCCGGCGTGGCATTTCTTACAAGGGCCTTGAGGCTTGATGCAGGGATTGTGATATCAGCATCGCATAATCCTTACGAGGATAACGGAATAAAGTTTTTTTCATCTGACGGGTTCAAGCTTCCCGATGAAATAGAAAAGAGCATAGAAGGGCTTGTGGTGGATGACGGGCTTGGCACAAAAAGGACGTCAGGTTCTGATATAGGGAAGGCATACAGGCTTGATGATGCAACAGGGAGGTATATTGAGTATATAAAATCAACTGTGCCCAAAGGTGTGACACTTGAAGGGAT
>JAZDJF010000060.1:0-3979 GCA_043804165.1 Nitrospirota bacterium | reverse complement strand
ACGCAATGAGTACAAACTTCAGGCAGACAAAGAGGCTAACAGAAAGGATATATGGCATGCATCCCTTGCCTCAGAGGTAGAAGTTATCAGAGACCTGAAAGCAGTTGCCAATATCGGCATCGAAAAGAATCCTGACAGGGCATCAAACACCCATCCTGCATTTATCCTTGGCGGGCTGATTTACTCAATATCTGAAAATATTGCTATTGATGCTGGAGTAAAGGGCGGGCTTAATAAGCCGGAAACGGATCTCACATTCCTCGCAGGAATTGCATTTAAGTTTTAATTTCATGTATAAGGAAAAGAATGGGAAAATCTCACAAAAAAAGGAGTATATGATATGCATATGGCAGATGCTTTACTTTCACCGGCAGTTGGAGCAACTTTTTGGGCGGGAACATTAGGGGCTATCGCATACTGCTCAAAGAAACTTAAAGAAAACATGGATGAGAAGTTGATACCCCTGATGGGGGTACTCGGCGCGTTCATCTTCGCAGTGCAGATGATAAACTTTACAATTCCCGCAACAGGATCAAGCGGCCATCTCGGGGGCGGAATGATCCTCGCCATTGTCCTTGGCCCCTATGCCGCCTTCCTTGTCATGGCATCGGTTCTCACTGTTCAGGCATTGTTCTTCGCTGACGGCGGACTTCTCGCACTTGGCTGTAATATATGGAATCTCGGAATCTATTCCTGTTTTATCGCCTATCCGCTTATCTACAAACCCCTAACAAAGAATAACAAGAGCAGCGGACGGATACTTTTTGCGGCGCTTCTGAGCGCAGTTATAGGACTCCAGATGGGCGCATTCTCTGTTGTTATCCAGACGCTCCTTTCAGGAAAGAGCGAACTTCCTTTCGGGACATTCCTGCTGCTGATGCAGCCGATTCATCTTGGCATCGGCATTGTCGAAGGAATTGTCACTGCCGGCGTTATCAGTTATGTGCGCACGGTGAGGCCGGAGTTACTTGAAAGTATTCCCGCATCCAGACCGCTTGCAGCAGGGATATCTCTGAAGAACGTCCTCGTGACGTTCGTGATACTTGCCGCAATAACCGGCGGTGCACTCTCGTGGTTTGCCTCGACCTTTCCTGACGGGCTTGAATGGTCGATTGAAAAGGTCTACGGCAAAGCCGAACTTCCTGAGCAGGAGCATGGGATTACTGCAGTTCTGAAAGGATTTCAGGAGAAGACCGCTTTTCTGCCGGATTACACTTTCAAAAAATCAGAAAATGAAGCAAAACAGGAAGAAGCAGCCCCTTCATGGCCCGGAGTTGATAAGGGAACATCCCTATCGGGTATTCTCGGAGCCGTTATTGTTCTCGGAGTTATTATGATCATCGGGGTTGGTATCAGGACAGTAAGGAGAAACAAGTCCTGAACATTTCTGAGAGAGAAACACGGGGAGGAAGCACCCGTTGATATTCCTCCCCGGATTCCGTTATCGTAATGGCATGAGAGTCCTCTATCCTGTACAGTTGGCAGATAGTCCATGACCTTTGATGAAGAGTATTTCAATATCGGCTATCTCGACAGGCTTTCCTACCGGGACTCCGTTGTGCATAGGCTCGATCCACGGGGCAAGGTGATCGCGACTATGATCTTCGTTATCACCGTCATCTCCTATCCTAAGTATGAAGTCATTTCCCTCGTCCCGTTTTTCATCTTCCCAGTCCTTCTGATTACCCTCAGCGGCACGCCATTTAAATTTGTGCTTAAGAAGATGCTCGTTGTTTCTCCCTTCGCAGTTTTCATAGGCATCTTCAATCCCCTCTTCGATACCAGGGCTGTCACCCTTGCGGACGGTGTCCTTATTTCGGCAGGCTGGATATCTTTTCTCTCCCTCCTGATAAAGTTTACACTTACGATAAGCTCTGCACTCCTTCTGACTGCAACAACATCCTTTCCCGGTATTTGTACCGCCCTTCAGAGGCTTGGCGTTCCCGCGCCTTTCACGTCACAGCTCTTCTTTTTATATCGCTATATTTTTGTGCTTATGGAGGAGGCAATGCGGATAGTCAGGGCAAGGGACATGCGGTCCTTTGGCAGCCGCGGCACGGGCATAAAAGTCTTTGTACGTCTTATTGGAATACTGTTTGTCAGAACGGTTGAGCGGGCAGAGCGAATATATAATGCCATGCTTTCCCGTGGGTTCCGCGGGCATATCCCTTCTATGAGGCAGTTCCGCTTCACCATATCGGATGCAATCTTTGTAGTCTTGACCATAGCCTTTCTCTCCGCACTTCGTTTCTTCAATATCACCGAAATGATCGGGAGGTTTGTACAGGAGCTTGCCGTATGAGCCACCATCTTGTCGCGTTTGATAGCGTTTCCTTTTGCTATCCAGACGGCACCGAGGCGCTGAATGGCGTTTCTTTCAGAATCATCCACGGTGAATCGGTGGGCATCGTCGGCGCAAACGGCGCGGGCAAATCAACGATCCTCATGCATATGAATGGATACCTTCTGCCTTCTTCAGGCACAGTAGCTATCGGAGATGTGCAACTCACCAAGAAAACCCGGCAGGAGATACGAAAGAAGGTCGGTCTCGTATTTCAGAATCCCGATGACCAGCTCTTCATGCCGACTGTTTTTGATGATGTTGCCTTCGGGCCGCTTAATCTGGGAATGCCTGAGGAAAAGGTAAGGGAGCGTGTAGATGAAGTCCTCAAGACAGTTGGATGCCTTTCACTGAAGGATAAGCCGCCGCACCATCTTTCAGCCGGCCAGAAAAGCGCAGTTGCAATCGCATCAGTCATTGCAATGCATCCCGACATCCTTGTCATGGATGAGCCTGCATCAAACCTTGACCCGAAATCAAGGAGGCAGCTTATAAATCTCCTGAAGGATTTTGAGCATACAAAGGTCATTGCATCCCATGATCTCGATCTGATTCTCGATGTATGCAAAAGGTGCATTGTGATCAGGGGTGGAAGGATAGTAGCTGACGGGCTATCGCATGAAATACTCTCAGACAGGGGATTGCTTGAGGAGAACAACCTTGAGCTTCCTTTGAGCCTTCAGAGAGTTGCATATGGAAATGATAAAATCATGGAGGGGGAAAGATGGACGACATAAGCAAGCTCAGGCATCTTCTTGAACACTGGGCAGAGCACAATGAAGAACACGCAAAGACATATCTTGAGTGGGCGGAGAAGGCGGCAGCCTTAGGGGATAAAGAATTATCCGCTATACTGAAAGAGATTGCTGAAAATACGAAGAGGATGGATGGGTTGTTTGAAAAGGCAAAGAAGGCTGTCAGAAAAGATTGAAATGCAATTCAATTATTTTATGACAGACATATGAATACTCCTTGCATTTGATGCGATAAAATGCACGATAAATTAATCTTTACGGCGTCTCTGATGCAAAAAGGCCTGTGCTCAGATAACGCTCTCCCCTGTCAGGCAATATCACAACAACCTTTTTCCCTTTCCCCAATTTTCTGGCAACCCTTAATGCAGCCCACATTGCCGCTCCTGATGATATGCCGCAGAGAAGCCCTTCTTTAAGAGATAATTGCCTTGCTGTTTCAGTTGCATCCGAATCTGTTACAGGAATAACTTCATTATATATTTTTGTGTTCAATACTCCGGGGAAAAAGCCTGCCCCGATCCCTGCAATCTTATGCGGCCCGGGATTTCCGCCTGAAAGAACAGGTGAGGCCGCAGGTTCCACTGCGGCTATCCATATGTCAGGTTTTTTACTTCTTAGCGCCTCGCCAATGCCTGTTATCGTGCCGCCTGTGCCGACGCCTGCGACAAAGCCGTCAGGCACAGCGCCGAGCGCATCCATTATCTCAACCGCAGTTGTCTTTTTGTGTATCTCAGGGTTTGCAGGATTTTCAAACTGCTGCGGCATAAAATAACCTGTGCTTGCCCTGTAAATCTCCTCTGCCTTCTCAACAGCTCCCATCATTCCCCTCTTGCCTTCTGTCAGAACAAGCTCTGCGCCATAAGCCTGAAGCAGATGTCTTCTT
>JAZDJF010000059.1:0-5305 GCA_043804165.1 Nitrospirota bacterium | reverse complement strand
ATCTTTATAGAATGTATCCTTTGCCTTTTCGAGCATCTCCTGCGAGATTGTTACAACACTGCCTGTCTCAAGGTCAAGAAAGTAGTCAAATGCATCCCTTGAGACATCTTCCATTGCCTTCTGAATTTCATTGAAGTCTATCTTTAAAAGCTTCACCTACTCTCTCAACTGTCCGTCTCCAAGCACTATAAACTTCGTGCATGTGAGTTCCTCAAGCCCCATCGGCCCCCTTGCATGAATCTTGTCAGTTGATATCCCTATCTCAGCGCCTAGGCCGAACTGATAACCGTCATTCAATCTTGTGGATGCATTAACAAAAACAGCGGATGAATCAACCTCACGCAGAAAACGCATCGCCTTCTCATAATTCTCTGTAACAATAGCGTCAGAATGAGCAGAGCTGTATTTTGCGATATGCTCCATTGCCTCATCAATTCCTTTTACTACCTTCACATTGAGAATGAGGTCCAGATACTCCATATAAAAGTCTTCTTCTTTCACAGGAGCAACTGTTTTGTCTATCTTCCTTGTCTCAGGACATCCCTTAAGAACAACGCCTGCTGCTTTAAACCTCTTAATCATTGAAGGGAGAAATTTCTTTGCGACCTTCTTATCAACGAGCATTGTCTCCATTGCATTGCAAGTGCCGGGCCTTTGAACTTTTGCATTAAAGCATATATCCTCAGCCATTTTCAGGTCAGCACCCCTGTCAACAAATACATGGCATACTCCCTTGTAATGCTTAAGCACCGGGATTCTTGAATTTGCCGTGACTGTTCTTATCAGCCCTTCTCCCCCGCGCGGGATTATGAGGTCAATAATCCCTTCAAGCTTAAGCATCTCCATAACTGCTTCTCTTTCAGGTGTGTCAATGAATGCTATTGCGTTCTCATTAAGCCCTTCGCTTTTTGCGGCATCCCTCAGTATCTTTACAATCGCCTTATTGGAGTTTATTGCCTCAGAGCCTCCGCGCAGTATTACCGCATTTCCTGCCTTAAGGCAGAGGCTTGTAGCATCTGCCGTTACATTAGGCCTTGATTCATAGATGATTCCGATAACTCCGATAGGCACGCGCATCTTTCCGACAACCATCCCATTGGGCCTCTGCCACATCTTTATTACTTCTCCGACAGGGTCAGGAAGCGCTGCAACCTCAATCAATCCCTGCGCCATCTCATTTATGCGCTTGTCGTTCAGGGCAAGCCTGTCTATCATCGCCTTTGAAAGCCCTTTCTTCTCTGCAAAGGCGATGTCTTTTTTGTTTTCCTTTATAAGTTCTGCCTTGCGTTTTTTAAGCACATCAGCCATCTTTAAGAGCGCATTGTTCTTTTCTTTAGAGGATGCCTTTGCAAGCGCCCTTGCGCCCTCTTTAGCTGCCTTCGCCTTTTTCAGAATATAAGCCTTAATATCCATCTCTCCTCCGGATTTTTATATTCGCAGTTTCAGAAAGTTCTTAAGAAGAGTTTTCCCGACTTTTGTAAGTATTGACTCAGGATGAAACTGCACCCCTTCCACTATAAACTCCTTATGCCTCACTCCCATTATCTCATCCTGATCAGTCCATGCAGTAATCTCAAGACAGGAAGGCAAGGTTTCTTTCTTAATAGTAAGCGAGTGGTATCTTGTTGCCTCAAATGGATTGGGCAGTCCTTCATATATTGTCTTTCCGTCATGGTATATCATGGACGTTTTTCCGTGCATGAGCCTCGGCGCCCTTATTATGTCTCCGCCGAATGCAGCTCCGATTGCCTGATGCCCTAAACACACGCCGAGAATATGAATCTTGCCTGTAAAGTATTTTATGACATCAACAGAAACTCCCGCCTCTTTAGGTGTGCACGGCCCCGGAGAAATGACAATCCTTTCAGGGTTTAATTCTTCAATATCTTTTATCGTAACCCTGTCATTCCTGAACACCTTTATATCCTCTCCAAGCTCTCCGAGATACTGAACGAGGTTATAGGTAAAGGAATCATAATTATCAATCATCAAAAGCATAAACTTCCTCTTGGTGAAAGCAGGATATGATATTTGAGCGGTTTTATCCCGAAAGCTTTCGGGATACCTCGGAGGGCGATAGCCCGAGAATGAGCGAAGATATTATATCCTGCTTTAATATGCATACCTTAACCCAGCCCTCTCTCCGCCATCTCCACTGCCTTCATCATCCCCATAGCCTTGTTCACAGTTTCGGTGTATTCCCTCTCAGGCACTGAATCAGCAACAATCCCTGCGCCTGCCTGAACATAAACCTTCCCGTCTTTTATTATAAGCGTTCTTATAGTGATACATGTATCCATATTCCCTGAATAGCTGAAGTATCCCACAGCGCCCGCATAAGGCCCTCTCTTTATCGGCTCAAGTTCATCTATAATCTCCATTGCCCGAACCTTCGGAGCGCCTGTCACTGTTCCTGCCGGAAAACATGCCCGAAGCACATCAAACGCATCAAACCCGTTAGCAAGATCTCCCTCAACATTAGACACCATATGCATCACATGACTGTATCTCTCAACAGCCATCAATTCTGTAACGTCAACAGAGCCTTTCTCGGCAACCCTGCCGACATCATTCCTCCCGAGGTCAACAAGCATTATATGCTCTGCCATCTCTTTAGGGTCTTTCTTGAGTTCTTCTTCAAGCGCTTTATCCTCTGCCTCTGTATCTCCTCTTTTCCTTGTGCCTGCAATAGGCCTCAGGACAATCTTTTTATCCTCAACCCTGACAAGTATCTCAGGAGATGAGCCGACAATCTCTGTGTCTCCTGTGTCAATGTAATACATGTAAGGAGACGGATTAATCACACGCAGAGCCCTGTAAACATCAAACGGCTGAACATCGGATTTTCTCTCAAACCTCTGCGAGAGCACAACCTGAAATATGTCTCCTGCTGCGATATATTCTTTTGACTTAAGCACAGCCTCCTCAAAAGCCTCTTTTGTCTTAAAGCTTGATGTATATTTGCTGGATGTTTTTTGTTTTTTGCCTTTTGAACTCTTAACTTTCAACTTTGAACTTTTCAACTTCTCAACGATGCCTTCTATCTTCTCAACGGCCTCTTTATACGCATTTGCAGGGCTTTTTCCGTCTATATGGACATTAGAGACAATCTTTATCTTCTGTTTAAGGTTGTCAAATATGAGCATCGTGTCAGCAAGCATAAAGAACATATCAGGCAGATTGATGCCGGATTTTTTGCTGTCAGGAACCCGCTCAAAAAATCTGACCATGTCATAACCCATATATCCGACAAGACCGCCTGAAAATCTCGGAAGCCCCGGAACACCAACAGGCTTGTAGAGAGCTATCTCTTTTTTGAGCACATCCACAGGGTCATCTGCCTCAAATACGACCGGCTTCCTGCCTATTTCTCTTATCTCTATCTTCTTCCCCCGCCCCTTTATAACCTTTGACGGATTTGTTCCGAGGAAGGAATATCTTGCCCATTTCTCTCCTCCGATAACACTCTCAAGAAGGAAAGAAGGGCTTTTGCCAATCTTTAAAAATGCAGAGACAGGAGTGTCAAAATCAGCAAGGATTTCCCTATAGACAGGGATGAGATTTCCCTTTTCGCATAGAGACTTAAACTCCTTAATGTCAGGATATAGCATATTGACAAACAAGTCCTTTTTTCATTATTCTTGATAGTATAACTCATTAACCAAGACTAAGTTAAGAGTAACTTCAAAGTTAAAAGTTGAAAGTTTCAGATGTAACTCTTAACTCTAAACTTTAAACTCTTAACTCTTTTTATGCGGGAATAGCTCAGTGGTAGAGCACAACCTTGCCAAGGTTGGGGTCGCGGGTTCGAGCCCCGTTTCCCGCTCCATCGGCGGCGTACCCAAGTGGCTAAGGGGGAGGTCTGCAAAACCTTTATGCAGCGGTTCAAATCCGCTCGCCGCCTCCAAAGTTTTTTTCACTCTTCGCTTTTTCCTAAGGTTATCGCTTGAAATATTTAAAGAATTACAGCCAAGTCAACGAAGATAAGCGTGGATGCAAAAAAGGGGACATTTATTAAAGATGCGGCAACAGCAGCAGAGATAATAGAGCAGACCGAAAGGCTTCTGGAAGGAAGAAAATAATACAACCGCATCCAAAGCTCTACTTTATCGCTTCAACCCCCATATACTGCCTCAGCGCCTCTGGAATCACAACGCTACTGTCTTTCTGCTGAAAGTTTTCAAGGATGGCAACAACTGTCCTGCCAATTGCAAGCGCAGAGCCGTTGAGTGTGTGGACAAACTCTATGCCTTTCTTCCCTTCACGCTTAAACCTGATATTCGCCCTTCTTGCCTGAAAGTCCTCAAAATTAGAGCATGAAGAAATCTCCCTGTATCTCTGCTGGCCCGGAAGCCAGACCTCAATGTCATAAGTCTTTGCTGCCGAGAAGCCAAGGTCTCCTGTGCATAGTGCAATTACTCTGTAAGGCAGGCCAAGTCTTTGAAGGATGTCCTCTGCATCATTGGTGAGTTTTTCAAGTTCGCTGTATGAATCCTCAGGCTTCACGAATTTTACAATCTCAACCTTGTTGAACTGGTGCTGTCTTATCAAGCCTCTTGTGTCTTTTCCGTATGAGCCTGCCTCGCGCCTGAAGCATGGAGTGTAAGCTGTGTAGTAAATCGGCAGATTGCTCTCGTTTAAAATTTCTTCTCTGTGGATATTCGTCACAGGAACCTCTGCGGTCGGAATAAGATAGAACTCAGGGTCTGCTGTCCTGAACAGCTCCGTCTCAAATTTCGGAAGCTGTCCTGTGCCTGTCATGGATTCGCGGTTAACAAGAAGCGGCGGCAATATCTCCTTGTATCCTTTAGATGTGTTCAGGTCAAGCATGAAGTTCATCAGCGCCCTTTCAAGCTTTGCGCCCATGCCTTTCATCAATGAAAATCTTGCGCCTGCAATCTTTGATGCGCGCTCAAAATCTATTATGTCGTGCATCTCGGCGATGTCCCAGTGATTCAATGGAGGGAAATTAAATTCTCTCGGAGCGCCCCATTTTCTTATCTCAACATTCTCTGTCTCGCCTTTGCCGGCAGGGACTGATTCGTGAGGGATATTAGGGATTATAAGAAGCTCCTGCCTTGCTTCTTCTTCCAAAACTTTCAGCTGCTCTTCTTTTTCCGTTATGAAGTCAGATATGTTTTTTGCTTCTGCTAAGATTGAAACTGCATCCTTCTTTTCTCTTTTTAATTTCGCTATCTCCTGCGAGATTTTGTTTCTCTGCTCTCTTTTTTCTTCGATGAGCCTGAGGAGTTCTCTCCTTTCATTTTCTATTTTCAGAAACCTGTCAAGTATGGAGAGGTCATAG
>JAZDJF010000058.1:0-4334 GCA_043804165.1 Nitrospirota bacterium | reverse complement strand
GAGAATATTCCTTCCTGCATCCTTGCGCCGCCTGATGATGCAATGCATATTAATGGTATTCTTTTTTCAAGAGCTGTTTCTGCAGCCCTTGAAATCTTTTCTCCGACAACAGAACCCATGCTTCCGCCCATGAACGAAAAATCCATCACAGTAAGGATGACAGGGAAACCGTTTATCACTGCCTCGCCTGAGACAACAGCCTCAGAGAGACCGCTCTTGGTCCGGTTTGCCTGTATCCTTTCAGGATAAGAAAGAGAGTCTTTAAAGTTCAGCGGATCTCCTGAACACATATCTGCGTCAAACTCTACAAAACTTCCTGCATCCGCAAGAAGCTCAATTCTTTCTTTAGCGCTTATCCTGAAATGGTAATCACACTTCGGACAGACCTTAAGATTCTTGTCTATCTCTTTTTTGTAAACAATCTCTTTGCAGTTATCGCACTTTACCCAGAGGCCTTCCGGGATCTTTACCTTTTTTTGCAGTTTCGGTTCTTTTAACTTTTTAAACCACATCAGATATTTATAACCTCGCCGTCTTTAAGCAGTCTGATATTGGGGATTCTGAGTTTTTTTATTTCAGACCTTATGGTCTTGATATACTGTGGTTTGGGATGCGTTATTAGTATTTTGTCAGGAGGTATCTTTATCTTGCCAAGCTCTTTTTTGAGCAGCTTTGGAGTTAAATGCCCTGTCTTAACAGCCAGAGCCTCCATTCTGTTGGGAAAAGAAACTTCTATTATCGCGCGGTCTATCTTTATCCTGCCTGTTTCCTCCCAGATAGCAGTTGTTGACCCTGTATCGCCTGTATAAAGGAGTCTTTTCCCTTTTCTGTCCTCAATTATATAACCGGTTGCAGGAACCGAATGGTTAACTCTGTATGCGGTAATCTTATAGCCGTTAATTTCGATCTGCTTGCCAGGCTTCACCTCTAAAAACCTTATTACAGCCTTTTCAGCATTTGGTATCATTGTGAAATCAGGCCATGTCTTATTATTTAAGAGATTGTTTTTCAGCGACTTCAAAACCGGCGCAATCCCTATCACTGTAACATTGTGTCTCTTGTTTTTTATGATTATGTTGTCTGCGAGGAAAGGGATTCCTCTTATATGGTCAAGATGGGCATGTGAAACTATAATATGCCTTATCTTCCACTGGGCATTCTCAGAGAGATAAGCGCCGATTGTTCCGGCATCAAGCAATATTTTCCCGTCAATCAAGAAACCCGGAAGATTAAACCCCGGAAATTCTGCTCCTGAACATCCGAGAACTTCTACTTTCATAGCACAATCTCCATTTCTTTTTCGCCTCTGTAAATCTCCGACCACGCCTTTAAAAATGCATTTACCAGAGCTGTCAGTTCCATCAGGGCATTAAGCTGTGCCAGCTTCTTATCAGAGACCTCGTTCATTTGATTGCCTCTCTTAATTTGAGAACAAAATCACTTAATTCCTTATCTAAGCTCACCTGCGCTTTTTTGACTATTGCGCTTCCAATAATCACTCCGTCAGAAATGACTGCCACTGCCTTAGCCTCATCAGGCGTTGAAACACCGAATCCGACGGCAACAGGTTTATCTGTAATCCTGCGGATGCCATTTATTGATTTTTCAATAGAGCCGTCAAGTAAAAGCTGAGCGCCGGTAATGCCTGTTATTGAAACATAATATATAAAACCTGTTGATGCGCTTGCAACCTTTTTTATTCTGTCTTCTGTTGATGTCGGAGCAAGAAGGAAGATTGAAGCAATGGCTGCATTTTTAGCAAGCCTTATAAACTCTCCTGCTTCATCAGGCGGAAGATCAGGGATTATAACGCCATCAACGCCTGCATCTTTTGCGTCTGCAATAAATCTTTCTTCGCCGTATTTAAAAACAGGATTGTAATACGTCATCAATACCAGAGGGATTTTTGTTTTTTGTCTTAAATCCTTTACAATGGCGATTACTTTTTTTAAAGTAACTCCATTTTTTAATGCCCTTTCCGCTGCCCTCTGAATCGTCGGGCCGTCTGCGAGAGGGTCTGTGAAAGGCACGCCAAGCTCAACAATGTCTGCGCCGCATTCCTCAAACATTAGGACAATTTCTTTTGTCTTCTCAATAGAAGGATCTCCTGCCATTACGTAAGGGATAAATGCCTTCTTATTCTGAGCCTTTAATTTTTTGAATAGCTTTTCTATCCTGTTCACAGTTCTATTCCTTTGATATTCGCCACGTGCTGAACGTCTTTGTCTCCCCTTCCCGAAAGATTTATAAGGATAATCTTATCCTTTGAGAGTTCCGGCGCAAGTTTTATTGCTTCTGCGACTGCATGCGCAGATTCAAGGGCAGGGATTATCCCTTCTTTTCTTGAAAGCAGTTCAAATGCAGCCAATGCCTCATCATCTGTTGCGTATGTGTACTCAACCCTTCCCATATCTTTGAGAAAAGGATGCTCGGGACCTACTGCTGCATAATCAAGCCCTGCCGAGACAGAATGTGTTCCGAGCACATTTCCGTCATCATCCTGAAGAAGATATGTCTTACATCCCTGAAATACTCCTACAGAGCCGCCGGCAAATCTTGCTGCGTGCTCTCCTGTTTCTATGCCTTTGCCTCCGGCCTCTACCCCAATCATCTTTATATCATCGCCAAAGAATTCATGAAACAATCCCATTGCATTGCTTCCGCCGCCAACGCAGGCAATCAAATAATCAGGCAGTCTTCCCTCTGCCTGAAGAATCTGTTTTTTAGCTTCCTTTCCGATAATTGACTGGAAATCCCTCACCATTGACGGGAAAGGATGCGGCCCGAAAACCGTGCCTAAAACATAATGAGTAGTCCTTACATTTGTTGTCCAGTCTCTCAGAGATTCATTTATTGCATCTTTCAATGTCCTTGAACCTATGGAAACCTCGATGACCCTTGCTCCAAGGAGCCTCATCCTGAACACATTCAAAGCCTGCCTCTTCATATCAACAGAGCCCATATATATCTCACACTCAAGACCGACAAGCGCAGCGCCTGTGGCAGTTGCAACTCCATGCTGTCCGGCGCCTGTTTCAGCAATGATTCTCTTTTTGCCGATTCTTTTTGCAAGCAGCGCCTGCCCCAGCGCATTGTTTATCTTGTGAGCGCCTGTGTGAGCGAGGTCTTCTCTTTTTAAATATATCTTTGCTCCGCCGAGGTGTTCAGTAAATCTCTTTGCAAAGTATAGAGAGGTCGGTCTTCCTATATATGTTTTCTGGAGATGCGCAAGCTCTTTCTGAAAATCTTTATCTTTCCTGTATTTCAGATATGCCTGTTCAAGCTCAATGAGCGCAGGCATCAATGTCTCAGGAACAAATCTTCCGCCATATTGTCCGAAATAACCTTTTTTCATTTCCTTCTCTCTCTCCCGCAGTTACAATTAAGTCCGTGGGTGCAGCCCTCAAAAGGGTTTATTGTAAGTTTCTCGGGAATAAACTCACCGCACTTGCAATTCCATCCGCCTCCGTCAGCAGCCTTAGCTTTATCAAGCTCTCTCCCGCAAACAGGGCAGAGAGGCAAAACCTCTTCCATATCTTTAAATACCTTCCTCTTCTTCTGACTCATCTTACAGTTAAAATGTTTGTTATTATTATAGCAGTCCGATAACAGAATGTGTATTTGAATTATAAGTTAAGATGATTTGACCGCAAATAATCACTTGGGGTAGTATTAATATCACGCAGGCCTATGGCTCGTAGAGATGAGAAGAAAAAATGTTTCCATTTAAAGATGACAATCCAACGCAAACGTTTCCCTTCGTTACAATAGGGATAATCGCAATTAACATTCTTGCCTATTTATGGGAACTAATATCACCTGCCGGCGAAAGATATATAATTTATAACTACGGGGCAATTCCTTCAGGACTGCTGTCTTTAGAAAAGACACAGGCGCTGCATCCGATGGCTACTGTTTTTTCATCCATGTTTCTTCACGGAGGCCTGCTGCACATTGGCGGCAACATGCTTTACCTCTGGATATTCGGCAATAATATTGAAGACAGGCTTGGCCATTTCAGGTTTCTTATCTTTTATCTTGTAAGCGGGATTATAGCCTCATATGCGCATGCGATATCATCGCCTTCTTCAACTATACCGATGATAGGCGCAAGCGGCGCAGTTGCTGGTGTTCTCGGCGCTTATATACTTTTATTCCCACGCGCGAGGGTGCACACCCTGATATTTTTCGGATTTTTTATTCAGGTTGTAAAAATTCCTGCCTTGATAGTTATTGGATTTTGGGCTATTATACAGTTTGTCAACGGAATCCTCAGCCAGGGACTTTTGCCTCAGGGCGGTGTTGCCTGGTTTGCCCATATTGGCGGATTCCTT
>JAZDJF010000057.1:0-7660 GCA_043804165.1 Nitrospirota bacterium | reverse complement strand
GTCCTCCTGTGAGGATTATAGCCTCAGGGCTTATTATGTTTATTATATTCGCAAACCCGATTCCAAGATACCTTCCTGCCTCCTTGAGCGCTTCTCTTGCAAGATTGTCTCCTTCAATCGCATGTTTGTAAATATCCTCTGCAGTAATCTTATAAATATTACCATTGCAGCATTCTCTCAATAGGCTTTCATTTCCCTTTTCAAGGGCAGAAACCACTTTTGCATGTATTGCATTTGCCGCCGCATACAATTCAAGGCAGCCGTAATTCCCGCAAGGGCATTTCTCCCCATCCGCATTAATGCTCATATGCCCTATCTCAGCAGCGAAATCAGCAAGCATCCCTTTGTAAATTATACCGCTTCCAATGCCTGTGCCGAGCGTAAGAAGAACAAAAGAATTAAACTCTTTGCCTGCGCCTATCCATTTTTCTCCGAATGCCGCTGCATTGGCGTCATTTTCAACCAGCACCGGAACCCGGAATTGTTTACCGAGAGATTCTTTAAACTTAACCCCTTCAATAGCATGGAGATTGGGTGAGCACAGGACAACCCCTTTCTTTCTGTCTACAAGCCCTGCCACTCCAATGCCTATTCCCTTGACATCATCTGAAAACAGGCTTTCAACAGCCTTTTGCAGAGACTCCACCACATCAACCCTTGAGGGCTCTTTTATCTTTCTAATTACTTCTCCTCTGCCGGATATTAAAGCAGCCCTTAGATTTGTCCCGCCGATATCTATCCCTATGACATATTTTTCTGGCATACGATTTGAGGTTTTAAAATGAAGATTTTAAAGTTTACCACAAAAATATTTGCAGTGTAAACCCGCAACTGAAAAATAGACATAGAAAGTTGTCATTCCTCACAAACCCCCTCCCCTTGTGGGAGGGGGCGAGGGGGAGGGGTAATCAATATGGTTATTCTTTCACCCTCTCCCTAACCCTCTCCCATCAAGGGAGTGGGAACTTTTAGTGTATTTCTATGTCTATTTTTCGGGCATTTCCGATTCCTTGACATGAATACGATTTAATTGGTAAAGTATCCTGTTTTATATAGGATTACTTAAAGTATAAAATTTATGAAGGGGGGGATTATAAATGCCCTCTGTGAAGGTGCGCGAGAGTGATTCTTTTGAGAATGCTCTCAGGAAATTTAAAAAGCAGTGTGAGCGCGAAGGAATTCTCTCGGAAATAAAGAAGAGAGAGCATTACGAAAAGCCAAGCGTAAAAAAGAAAAAGAAGGCTATTGCTGCGCGTAAAAAAGCGCTTAAAAGGGTAAGGATTATGGGAGAGAGGTAATCCCGATTCATCGGGATTGCCTCTCAATAAGTCTATATAAGTCTATGACTCAACGAGTCATAGACTTTTCCCTTCTGACATCCGCACCAAGTATGGCGAGTTTTTCTTCTATTTTTTCATATCCCCTGTCCAAGTGGTAGACACGGTGGATAGTGGTTTCTCCTTCTGCTCCGAGCGCAGCAACAACAAGCGAGGCGCTTGCCCTGAGGTCTGTAGCCATCACATTCGCCCCTTTTAATTTCCTGACTCCCCTTACAGTTGCTGTGCTTCCTTTAAAACTTATGTCTGCTCCCATTCTCCTGAGTTCGGCAACATGCATGAACCTGTTTTCAAAGATTGTCTCTGTGATTATGCTTGTGCCCTGCGCTTTGCTCATTAATGCCATAAACTGCGCCTGCATATCTGTTGGGAATCCGGGGTAAGGCGCTGTCTCTATATCAACTGCCTTCAGTCTTGCCGGGCCTGCTGCCCGCAGCCCATCCGCTGTTTCTTCGACCTTCAGGCCTGCCGCCTTAAGCTTTACCAAAAATGCCTGAACGTGTTCCGGCATGCATTCCCTAATCGTAATATCCCCGCCTGTTATCCCTGCTATGGCCATAAATGTGCCAGTCTCAATCCTGTCAGGTATCACTTTATAAGCAAGCGGACTGAGTTCATCTACGCCTTCTATCTCTATAATGCTCTCGCCTGCGCCATTAATCCTTGCGCCCATTGCTATAAGCGCATTTGCAAGGTCTACAACCTCAGGCTCTCTTGCTGCATTTTCAAGGACAGTCACGCCTTTCGCAAGAGACGCAGCCATCATAATGTTTTCAGTCCCTGTTACGGTTGATATGTCAAAATATATTACAGCGCCTTTCAGTCTTTTTGCCGATGCCATAACATAACCTGATTCAAGCCCTATTTTTGCCCCCATCTTTTCAAGTCCCATAAGATGAAGGTTTATCGGTCTTGCGCCTATAGCGCATCCTCCCGGTAAAGAGACCTTTGCGCGGCCAAACCTTGCCAGCATGGGCCCAAGCACAAGAACGGATGCTCTCATTTCTTTAACAAGTTCGTATGGCGCCTCAAGATTCTTTACTTTGTCAGTGGCTATGACTGCTTTATGCGGCTCGTAATGAAACTCTGCGCCCATGTTTGCAAGGAGCCTGCCCATTGTCTTTATATCCCTGAGGTCAGGGACCCGGCTTATTGTGTGCTCTCCCTGCGCAAGGAGGGTGGCTGCGATAACAGGCAATGCCGCATTCTTTGCGCCGCTTATCTCAACCTCGCCATTAAGACTTTTTCCGCCTTTTATAACCAGTTTATTCATGGAGATTTATCATATCATAAAGCCGAATAGCGGTGAATGGGTTAAGGGGTGAATAGGTGAATCGCTTCACCAATAAACCGATTTATTGAATGAAGAATCCAGCGGTAGAGACCGCAGGCTATCAAAGCTGAAAAATACCCGTTGCTTTGTCATTGCGGCTTGTCCGCAATCCTTTTTCATAAGAAAGATTCCCGACAAGCGGGAATGACAGAAATATGGTAACCCTGTACCAAGATCATAGGGAATTGCACGCTAAGAGATAAAATCAAGCTGCGTCGTAAAGTTTTGAGACGCATATGCCTGCCGTAAAAAATGCATTGTTCGGGTTAAATCTGTTATAATTATTTATGCGCATCTTATTATTTCTCATCTTAGCTCTCAGTTTTCATCTGTCATCCGCCCCCGGTGGAGTCAGCCCTGTTCACGCCTCAGGTTCATGTGATACAGACTGCACAAAATGCCACACCATCAGCACGGATGAAGTCCGCAATATCCTCACAAAGATCAATGCGCCTGATGCAAAAATATTAAAGGTGCAGATGAGCCCTGCGAGAGGGCTGTGGGAAGTTTCCATAGACAATAAAGGCCAGCGCGGGTTGTTCTATGTAGATTTTTCAAAGAAGTATTTGATAAGCGGCAGAATCATTGAAGTAAATGCGTCAATTGACAAGACGAAAGAACGGCTCGATGCTCTTAACAAAGAAAGGCGGATTAACCGCTCTCTCATCCCGCTTAAAGACGCTTTAATTTTAGGCGATAAAAAGGCAGTAAATAAGGTGATTGTCTTTACAGACCCTGACTGCCACTTCTGCGGAAAATTCCATGAAGAAATCAAAAAAGTCGTTGAAAAGAGAAAAGACATTGCCTTTTACATAAAACTGTTCCCTCTAACAAAACTCCACCCTGATGCATACTGGAAATCAAAGAGTATAATATGCGAGAAATCACTGAAACTTCTTGAGGATAATTTTGAGAAAAAAACTATTCCAAAGCCGTCATGTAAAACCGATGTAATTGACAAGAACATAAAACTTGCGGCAAGCCTCGGTATTTCAGGCACGCCAACATCAGTCCTGCCTGATGGCTCTGTGCTCACAGGCTCTTTACAGGCTGATAAACTTATAGAGTTTATAGACGCGGCAAAGCCCGTTAGAGATAAATCTCTAAATAGGGCAAAAAAGAAGGGAGATGGAAAGTGAAAATCGCAGGGTAAAATGTATCGTTTTCTGCTAAAATACTTATAAATGGAACTGAGATTTACAAGGCATGCAAAAAATCGGAACAGGAAAATACAGGCAACAACATTTGAAATCTTAGAGTGCATTGAAAATCCTGACAGTTATTATATTCAGGATGACGGGAAAGAGACTGCAATAAAGGCATCGGGGAATAAACTATTAAAAATAGTTTTTAGACGCGGGTTGGCAGGTTATGAGATAATAACTATTGTTGACCGTAACCGGTAGGAGGCGGCATGAAAATAGAATATGACTATTATGCAAAGGCTCTTTATATCAGGCTTCAGGAAAAGGAGCGGGACAGAACCCTTGAGATTAATGAAAATCTGAACATTGATCTGGATGAAAAGGGCAACCTGATAGGGATTGAAATCCTAAACCCCGGAGAGTATCCGATAGAAAAGATACTGAAGCCTTCTGTTGAAGAATATACCGAAAAAGATGCAGAGACGATTACTCTCAAAAAAGAACCGGCGTGAAGCGCTGTTAAGTTAGGAGGTTCCTGAGATGTTTCCATCCCACAATAAAATCCTGATGACTGTTTCTCTGCTTTTTGTATCTATCCTGATTTCGGGTTCTGCCCTTGCTGATTATAAAATCATCCTCAAAAACGGCAGGGAGTTTGTTGTTGATGACTATAAAGAGTTAAACGGCAAGATAAAGTTCTACAGAGAAGGCGGAGAGATAGAACTTGACAAGGACATCATAAAAGACATCAAAAAAACTAAAGCCCTAAGACCGGTGGAGGAAAGATCCGCTCCTGAAACAACTAACGATACTCCTGAAAAACCTCCAGCAGAAAAAAGCACACAGCCGCAGGAGCAGGAGATTGACAGCAAGCTGAAAGAGATTGCCAGAAAGAAGGCTCAGCTAAGGACAGAGGGAGAAAAACTTATAGCCGACAAGAAGAAACTTGAGGAAGATATTAAGAAAAAAGGGCGGGTGTTAGCAATCCGTGAGAAGAGAGAGCTTGAGAAAAAGGCAGCGGAAATTGAAGAAAAGATAAATAAAGTCAATGAAGAAATCAAAAGCGCTGACGGAGAAGAAGAACTCTTATTAAAAGAAGCAGGAGGACGTTAAAGCTATTTATCTCCCTGTAGTCAGCTCAAAGACAAAACTCTGAAGCGCCTCTCCTCCGTGACCATCAGAAACAACAACAGCAATCTCTGTCATTTCTGTAAAATCCTGCGGGACAATCCACTGAATCAAGCCTGTTGTTTTTTCAATAGTCATTCCTGAAGGAGCAATTTTAACTGAAGGAGCAGTTTTAAGAGAATAGGTGAGGGTGTCATTGTCAGGGTCTGCTGCCTTGACCTGATAAGAAAATCTCTTTCCATCAAAACTAAACTCTTTATCTTCCATAATCACAGGCGGCAGATTACGTATCTCCCTGCGCAAGATAACAGCCTGCCCATAACTTTCTCCGTCAAACGGAGTTATCTTAATTGATATTTTATCGCCCCTTTTAATGGGAACACCTATATGCTTCTCTTTGCCTGCCGGCTCTCCATTTTTAGTCCATTCATACAAAATAGTTACCTCATCGCCGTCTATATCGCTTCCAACAACATCAACATACAGTGTATCGCTTGCTTTAAAGGTTTCCGGCATGATTTTTATCTTGGTTAGCTCTGGCGCGGCATTTTTTAATTTTACAATGTTGGATAAAATCTCTCTGTCCTTTACCATTGCCTTTGCCTGAACCGTATCGCCTTTTTTGGCTTCTATTGCTTTAAATTGTGAGGGGGTCTCGCTGACAGTAGGGGTTCCATTTACCAGCCAGACTATTTTTGCATCAGAGATGTTAAACCCTTTTGATGCCAGGGACAATATAGAGCTGCGCGAGGCATCCACAGGTATGATTTCCAGCGAGTATTGAACACCAGCGGCAGAAGTCTGAGATGCGTCTTTCCCGGAAATACCACTGTCTTTTGCCTTAAGGGATTTTTCCTTGGCAATATCAGCAGGCTTCTCTGAAGAGCATGATAAAAATAACGATAGAATTATTAAAAAACCAAAGAACCTGCGCATGCTCAGTACTGATAAAGGACAGAAAGCTTTGCCCTTTCATCTATGTTATTGGGATTTTCAGCATCTATCTCAATTGTATAAAGAAACGGCCTGCTCTGCACTGTCACTTCTCCTGAGTTTGAAGATACTACACCGCCTTTAATCAAACCTTCATCTCCTCCGGAATTGCCTTCAACTGTGTCCACTATTTTTGCGTAAACCCTGTATGTGGTGGTCGTTCCAAGATCAAATTGCATATCATAACTCGAGGCGGTACCGGGGGTAATAGTCAATGAGCTGTCACACCCTGTTGTCCAGCATGATGTCGGAAGGTTCAGTTTTGCCGCCAGCCCAGTATAAGCAGCATAAGTAGAACATGCTGCGAGTCTGGTGCATGCGGTAGGTGTGGTAACAGAGGCATTAAGGCTAAGCCCTGCCGCATTCAATTTATTAATAAACGCTAATTGGCCTGCAGACTCGCCTCTTAGTGAAATAAACTGATAGATAACTTCACTGCCGCCTATTCCGGCTTCAAGAGCGGTTTTATACCTCTTTTGAATACCCGAAGTCTTAGTCCCTCCTACCAGCATATATATCAGCGCAGCCATGATTGAAAGAGAGATTGCAGCAAGAACCAATACCATCACAAGGGCGATGCCTTTTTCATTCAATAGGTTTGACTTATGACTTCTCATATCACCTCAAATTATTCGGTCTTACAACTATTGTATAGACCTTCCACCTGTAGTTAAGATTAGTCCCAAGATCAAAGGTGTGGCCAAGAGCAGCGTTAGGGCCTACAACTATTGTTGAATTCGGATAAGTATATGTCGCATCCCTCTGCCCTTCATGCGAAAGGATGTAAACCCTTATCTCTTTTACCTGATCCCTTATATCCTTAGCGGTGAGCGCTGATATATCATCTTGAGTAGCATCAATCGTTCCATCAGAATCGGTATCAAGATAAAAGACAACCTGCATATCAGCCACACAGTCAAGAATAGGGAGTTCTGTAATCCCTCCATTTGCATGGTTGAGAGTCCCTTTGTAGAGGATGCCTGTATTGGGAGCGCATGCCGAAGGCATAGTGGCAGGCCCCTTTATAAAATAATCTGCCCTGTTGAACGGCATCCTCAAGTCAGTGTCTTTGTCAACACCATATACTATATAAGTTTCTGTTGAACCAGTTGACGGGTCAAAATCTGCAGTGTATCTGTATTGTGTAAAAAAGACGCCAGTGGTAGCGCTGCTGGTAATTAATGAACGGGTATTGGCAGCAGTGCTTCCGCCCGGAGAAATGACAATTACCCTGACAGTATTATTAGTAGTACAATCTGAATCTTTGTTTACATTTTCGCAATCAGGAGTCCACGTCTTTTTTACATCGCCTACCATTAAGTGAGTCCATTTTTGGGCTGTGACATTTGTTGCAACTGTTGCAGATTTTATCGCCAGATAGTCTGCACCGTTCCAGCCTGTGTTATTACCGCTCCTAATAGCCATTGGCGCAGTGCCGGCTGTAACCGTAGTAGGGCAGGGATCAGTGCTGACCCCATTATTAAATGTTGTAGGATTAGGGGTAATAGAAGTATCTGAAACAGCCTCGCAGTAACCAACAAGCCGGTCCCAGTCATTTCCATCACCATCCGCGTCTACATCCACATTCCACGCTAACCCATATCCAGCGCTCTCTAAATCCCGCCTTAATATCTCAAGCCCGATTGCGCCCTCTATATTGGTCTCTGCTATCTTGCTCTGCTGTTTAAACTGAGTTAACAGACTCGTAAACACACCTGAGGCGG
>JAZDJF010000056.1:0-4573 GCA_043804165.1 Nitrospirota bacterium | reverse complement strand
AGAAAGTAAAAAAGGCGCTTGAAATTAAGGGTCCCAAGTTTATGAACATACTTTCGCCGTGCAACCGCGGATGGCGGTCAAGGACAGACGATGCAATAATGCTCAGCAGGCTTGCTGTTGATACATGTTACTGGCCGCTTTATGAGATAGAGAACGGAGTCACAAAAGTAACCTTTAAGCCAAAGGAAAAGAAGCCGCTTGTGGATTTCCTTAAGCCTCAGGGAAGATTCAAGCACCTTTTTGCGCCTGAAAACGAAAACATGCTTAAAAATTTTCAGGAAATGGTGGATAAAGAGTGGGGATATCTGCTTAAGGCATCAGGAACAAAATAGTTTACAGTTGATTAAACAGTGTGCAGTGGTTTGAGGGAGTGGCAACTACCGGTGTAGGGGTTTTCGAGACGCTGAAAGGTGTTGCCAAACAGGTTTTGCTTGAAATAAAGAAGCATTATTAAAAAACCAGTTACGCGTTATGCGTAACATAAGTAAAGAATGGAGGAATGAATGAAAAAGATTGCGGTTTTTGTATTAACTGTTTTTCTTGTTTTGGGCTGTGCAAAGAAAGAAGAACAGAAAGGGCAATATCTTGTAAAGATAAACGGTATTACCATAACAAAGGAAGACCTCAAGAAGGAGGTTGAAGCCCTTCCGCCTTTTGCGCAGAAGATGTTTGAGGGTGAGGAAGGAATAGCGAGGCTGATTGATGAACTCATCAAAAAAGAGCTTCTCTATCAGGAAGCTAAGAAGAAAGGGCTTGACAGGGATGCCGCATATCTTAAAAAAGTTGCAGATTCCCAGAAGCTGATTCTCATAAGTTCCCTATTGGAGAAGGAGATAGAGGATAAGGCAAAGTTGTCCGACAAAGATGTAATGGACTTCTATGAAAAGAACAAGGCTGACTTTATGATGCAGGGCAAGACAATTGAGTTTGAAAAGATAAGGGATATGCTTGCACAGCGGCTGACAGCGCAGAAACAGAAGGAAGTTTTTGATGGGTATGTTGAAAATCTTAAGAAGTCATATAAGATTGATGTAAACAAAGAGGCGATTGCAGGTCTTTCCAAGAAAGAGGAGCCTAAGAAAGAAGATGTTAAGAAGGAAGAGCCCAAGAAGTAAAACATATGCAGGTCTCCGCGCCTTGCGCGGAGACCTGATTTCAAAAGCCATCCCCTTTACAAAAGCATTATAATCTGGTTTTAATCAGGCGTTTAACTTGGCTATAACCGTACTATTTTTGATATAACGAATGTGACTGAAAACCAGTCTTTAAAATCTATTCCTTAATTGCCTAATTCATACTGATAAATGATATACTTATCGAGGAGATTAACCCGAATGATGCAGACATTGCTCAATCCCGATGTGTATCGGGACTTTAACTCGATGATTTTATTAAAATATCTTTATTTGTTATATTCACTGAAATATTCCAAAAACCATCAGAGAAATGTATGCTAAGGTATCGAAAAATAAATTTCCTCACAATCCCGATGTGTATCGGGACATCATTTAAATGCATTTTTTGGGTTAAAGGGTGCTAAAACTTCGTGACGGTATAGTAGAGCTTTACAGAAAAGTCGCAACATCATTGCCTCCTGATGTTGAGGATTCGCTTAAGGCAGCGTGTGTTTCTGAAAAGAAAGGCTCAAATGCAAGGTATGCCCTGGAGGTAATCCTTGAAAATATACGCATTGCAAGGGAGACCGCAAGGCCTATTTGTCAGGATACCGGCGTGCCTGTTTTTTATGTTAAAACCCCGATAGGTCTAAGCCAGATTGAACTTGAAAAGACAATCATAGAGGCAACCCGCGTTGCAACTGAGAAAGTCCCATTAAGGCCGAATGCCGTTGATATAATCACAGATAAAAATACAGGTGACAATACAGGCATAGGATTCCCCGTAATCTATTTTAGGGAAGTGCCTGACAGCACCCTTTCAATAGACCTTATGCTTAAAGGCTCAGGCTGTGAAAATGTGGGACAGACATACAAGCTTCCCAAAGAAGAGTTGAAGGCAGACAGAGACCTTGACGGCGTAAGAAAATGCGTTCTTGATGCGGTTTATAGGGCACAGGGCAGAGGATGTTCACCATATACCATCGGAGTTGGAATAGGTGCGGCAAAGGATCAGGTTACCCGTCTTGCAAAGGAACAGCTTATGAGAAGACTAACTGATACGAACAATATTGAAGTCCTTTTTAAGCTTGAAAAAAGACTGCTGAAGGAAATAAACACACTAGGCATAGGCCCTATTGGTTTTGGAGGGAAAACCACTGCTCTTGGTGTAAAGATAGGCGTTAATCACCGCCATCCTGCATCTTACTTCGTGGATATATCTGTATGCTGCTGGGCCAATAGAAGGGGAAGGCTGATATGGTAGAAAGACAGTCCGCAGTCCACAGTCCGCAGTCCACAGTCAAAAAAGAGAGAATAATAATAAATCTGCCATTATCAAAGAAAGATGTCATGGGCCTTAATGCCGGAGATGTGGTTTTAATAAACGGCATGATAGTAACCGGCAGGGATAAGATACATAAATTTCTCTTTTATGAAAGGCCGCCAAAGAAGGATATCCCTTTTAATCTCAGCGGGACGATTCTCTATCATTGCGGGCCTATAGTAAAAAAATCCGATAGCGGATATAAGATTATTGCGGCAGGACCTACAACAAGCATAAGGGTTGAAACGTATGAACACAGGATAATATCTTCGTACGGGCTCAGGGGCATTATGGGAAAGGGTGGTATGTGCGAGCGCACTCTGGATGCAATGAAAAAAAACGGCTGTGTGTATTTTCATACCATAGGAGGCGCAGCAGCGTATCTTGTTGACAGGGTAAAACGAGTTGTTGATGTCTGGAAGCTTGAAGAGTTTGGCGTTCCTGAGGCGATGTGGCTGCTGGAGGTGGAGAATTTTCCTGCGATAGTGACGATGGATGCATACGGAAAAAGCCTGCATAATGATATTGCGAAGAAATCATATAATGAAGTAAAAAGGCTTATAAAAAAATAAGAGTTGCCAGATTCAGGCATTACTCAAAAATTTATTTAACTCGATATATTATTGTAATTATCTTGTTTTGTTGCAGCCGATAAAAGATATTTTAATAACCATCAGAGTCAGGTAGAAAAGGTATCGAAAAATAAATTTTTTCACAACGCCTGAATCTTACAAAGAGCATAAAATCTGCGAGGTTTTTAGATGATTTTCATTGCCGGTTCAACAGGCTTTGTCTGCTGGCATCTTCTTAAAGGAATTTATCAATAAATGAATTTTTACGTTAGGAGGAGATAATGGCTCAGCTTGCAAACAGAATCTCCTTTAAAGTAATATTTTACTATAGCTGTCATTCAGGAACAGAAAAGTATTCCGTGGGATAGAGGATTTTATGCAGGACATCGTTAAAAGTATTATCCAGAAAAATGATTCAAAGATAGTGATGGTTGTTCTTGACGGTCTCGGAGGGCTTCCGATGCACGGCAAGAGCGAACTGGAAGTTGCTGACATTCCGAATCTTGATATGCTTGCAAGGAATTCAGCGTGCGGACTGCATACGCCCGTGTCTTTCGGCATAACTCCGGGAAGTGGACCCGGGCATCTCGCACTCTTTGGCTATGACACAATAAAATGGCAGATAGGAAGGGGTGTGCTTGAGGCTCTCGGGCTCGGAATAGAATTAAAAAAGACCGATATAGCTGTCAGGTGCAATTATGCGACAATTGAAAATGGTGTTATCAAAGACAGGCGCGCAGGCAGGATACCAACAGAAAAAAGCCGTAAGATTACAGAAAGGCTGCAAAAGAAAATAAGGAAGATTGAAAATGCAGAGGTGATTTTTGTTCCGGGGATGGAACACAGGTTTGCAGTTGTCTTGAGATTTCCCGCGCCGCTGGAAAAGGGCACAGCAGATATTATGGATACAGACCCTCAGAAAGAGGGAAACCCTCCGGTTAAAGTTACACCGATGTGTCCACAGGCAGAAAAGATTGCGAAGATTATAGAAAAACTGATAAAGGCAGTGACAGAAATCATCAGGAATCAGGGTAAGGCAAACTCTATCCTGCTCAGAGGTTTTTCTCAGGCGCCTGATATTCCGCATTTTGAGGAAGTGTACGGACTTAAATCAGTTGCAATTGCAACTTATCCGATGTACAGGGGGCTTGCAAAACTTATCGGCATGGATGCCCTGATGTAACAGGCGGCGTAAAAGAAGAGATAGATTTTCTCAAGCAGAGCTACAAAAAATATGACTTCTTTTTTGTCCATATAAAGAAGGTGGATTCATACGGAGAGGACGGCAATTTTAAAGAGAAGGCAGCGGAGATTGAAAGATTTGACCGTATTTTGCCGAGAATCCTTGCGCTGGAACCAGAGGTTTTGATCATTACAGGAGACCATTCAACACCATCTTTGCTTAAAGGACATAGCTGGCATCCTGTGCCTGTGATCCTCAGTTCTGCTTATGTCTTTGGAGGACTGTGCAATTCTTTTTCAGAGAGGGAGTGTACCAGAGGAGAACTCGGAATATTCCCCACAGTTAATCTCATGCCGTTGGCGCTCGCAAATGCATTGCG
>JAZDJF010000055.1:0-9277 GCA_043804165.1 Nitrospirota bacterium | reverse complement strand
CTGATATGCAAGCTTTGCAGGACGTCTCGGAAAAGATAAGGAAATATATCGAAGGGCTCCCGATGCCGAAGGAGATGGAAAAGGAGATTTTGCAGAAATACCAGGAACTCTGCAAATCATCAGGGAAAGCTGATCTTGCAGTCGCTGTCCGGTCCTCTGCCACAGCTGAGGACCTGCCGGGTGCAAGTTTTGCCGGGCAGCAGGACACCTTCCTGAATGTCACGCAAAAATCCCTTTTATCGAGTATAAAGCAATGCTGGAGTTCTCTGTTTACTCCTCGGGCTATTGTTTACCGGAAAGAAAAAGGATTTTCAACAGATGAAGTGCTTATCAGTGTTGCCGTTCAGGAGTTGATTTTTTCGAAGTCTTCGGGTGTCATGTTCACGATTGAACCTGTTAGCGGGGCCAAGGATAAGATCGTCATCAATGCCTCATGGGGGCTCGGTGAAGCAATTGTCAGCGGTCAGGTGACCCCGGATGAATATATGGTTCAGAAAGGGACTTTCAAGATAGAAGAGAAGCAGGTTGTAAAAAAAGAAAGGCAGATTATTTCTGACAGGAAAGGCGGTACAAAATGGGAAACATTGCCGAAGGAATTGCAGGCAATCCAGACTATAACGGATGAACAGATTGTCCGTCTTGCGCAATACGGCACACAGATAGAGAATCACTATGGAGTGCCCCAGGACATTGAATGGGCTGTGGATGATAGAGGAAGAATCTTTATCCTTCAGGCAAGGCCTGAGACGGTCCACGGCACGGAGAAAGAAGTTAAAGCCGGAGAAAGGAAGGACTTTATGGAAAAAGATGTACTCATTAAAGGAATCGGTGTAAGTCCCGGTCAGGCTTCAGGTAAAGTCAAGGTCATTCTGAATGCTAAGGATATCTCAAGATTTCAGTCGGGTGAGATCCTGGTTACGGAAATGACTACGCCCGATTGGGTGCCTGTCATGAAGATTGCTTCTGCGATTATTACAAACCTGGGCGGCAAAACATGCCATGCCGCCATAGTAAGCCGCGAGCTTGGCGTGCCCTGCATAGTTGGCACTGAAAAGGCTACGAAGGTGTTCAAAGATGGTGAGATTGTTACCGTGGATGGACAAAGAGGCCTTGTTTTTAAAGGGGATGTTGCGCAAAAAAAGGAGACAAGTGCACAGGCTCTTGGATCCCCGGTGGATTTATCAGCGCAGATCGTTACAGCTACCAGAGTGTATGTAAATCTTTCCATCCCTGAAATTGCGCAGAAGATCGCAAAGGAAACCAATGCAGATGGCGTAGGGTTAATGAGAGCAGAGCACCTGATGCTGAGTATCGGAAAACACCCGAGGCTTATCCTTGAAGAAGGCGGAGCAAAGGTTATGATTGATAAATTTGCAAACGGTGTCGGGCAGGTGGCTGAAGCATTTTTCCCCCGTCCCGTTGTTTACAGGTTTCTTGACTTCAAACCGGATGAGTTTCTCGAATTGCCGGGCGGAGAAAAATATGAAAGAAATAATGTGGGGCCGAATCCCATGATAGGCTATCGCGGGGAATACAGGTACACAAAAGAAGATGATATATTCAGGCTTGAACTCAGAGCAATCAGACAGGCCAGGGAGAAAATGGGGTTTACCAATATCTGGGTAATGGTTCCTTTTGTCAGGACCCTTGATGTTTTCAGAAAAACAGTAAATATCATGCGCGAAGAAGGCCTGGATCATAAAAATGACAACAGTTTTCAGCTCTGGATTATGGTGGAAGTTCCGAGTGCGGTTTTCATGATCGAAGAATTCTGTAAAGAGGAAATCGACGGAGTGAGTTTCGGAACCAATGATCTGACCATGCTCGTTCTCGGCGTGGACAGGAATGACATCTCGGTGCAGGAACTCTATGATGAAAGGAACCTGGGTGTTCTCAGGGCAATCGCCTATACCATGACTGTCTGCAAGAAATACGGTGTAACCACATCCATCTGCGGACAGGCACCGAGCGTATATCCGGATTATCTTGAATTCATGATTCGTTGCGGAGCAACTTCAATATCAGTGAACCCTGATACCGTCGTATCATCAAGGAAAAGTGTTGCTGTTTTAGAGCAGAAGATACAGATGGAAAAGGCACTGGGGATGATAAGCAGGCCGAAGATAGCTAAAATCCCTCTGGAAGAGGTGTTCTTTTGGAGACATGTAGAAGAATAGAAGGCCTGGTAGACTTCATAGCAGGCAGATATGATAACGCCGTAGAGATCGGTATTGGACATTTCCCGGATGTTGCCTTTGCTTTGCTCGATAAAGGTATCAGTGTTTTTGCAACTGATATCCGACCATTTCACTATAGAAAACTCAAAGTTATTGTTGATGATATAACAAGACCAGATTTATCTTTATATGACGGAATAAATCTCATCTATTCAATGAGGCCGCCTCCTGAGTTGGTTCCATACATGGAAAGGTTAGCGGAGAAAGTTTCAGCCGATCTGATTATCAAACCACTGTCTTCTGAATACTTGGAAGGATGGCGATTAATACGGAATGGGAATACAACGTTTTTCCTATGGAATAATTGTCATTTGCCAACATTAAACTCAATAAATGTCATTCCAGCTTGTCTGGAATCTTTCTTAGAGAAAAACATGCCGAACAAATCGTATTGCAAAGAATAAAAAGGATTCTGGACAAGCCCCGATAGAAGCGCAGCTTCACACGGGGCAAGCCAGAATGACATGAAAAGGTGTAAGGGTAATTCAAAATGAAAAAAATATTACCAAAGAAAAAGCTACACAGGAAAAAAATCATTTACCTGGTTGGCGAGGGGACCGGTGAGACAATCAGCAGGATTGCCAGGGCATCATTGGCGCAATTTCACCGTGAAAAAGTAGAGGTAAAGACATTCTTTATGGTCACAGATGAGAACTACCTCTTACGCATTATTAAACATGCATCAGATGATGATGCCTTGTTGGCCTTCAGCATTGTAGAGCCAAATTTAAGGGATTTTCTTATCAAAGAGGCAGATCGCCGGGGGATAAAGGCAATAGATGTTATTGGGAATTTTATTATACAGCTATCGATATTCTTAAAGGAAAAACCATTGGAGATACCCGGAAGACAGTATATCCTGGATGAGGAATACTTCAGAAGGATTGAAGCGATCAACTTTGCAGTAAAACATGATGATGGAAAACTGCCCCAGGGGCTGAAAATTGCTGACATTATCCTTGTTGGACTCTCACGGACAGGAAAGACTCCTTTGTCGACCTATCTTGCACATCAGGGATGGAAGGTTGCCAATGTTCCGATTCATCCTGACATGGAAACACCACAGTATCTCTTCCAGGCAGAACAGCGCAAGGCTTTTGCGCTAATCATTAATATTGAAAGTCTCGTGAAGCTGAGAGAAGCGAGACTGAAGCAATTAGGACTTGAACCCGATGCAAAATATGCGGATCCTGTGAAGGTTGCTGGTGAGATTGAATGGTGTATAGATTTTTTCAAACAGCACCCACGCTGGCGGATAGTTGATGTCTCAAACAGAGCTATTGAAGAAGTGGCTGCAAGTATCGTGAATTCTTATAGAACCGGGAAAAAGCCTACGTAATGTATAGATTCTCATCGAAAATCGACTAACATTCTCACTGGAAAATGACCAGTTTGATAAACTTGAAAAAGTTACCGAATTATTGAGCTAGTACAACAGCGACCGTTTAAAAAGGAAACTTGCCCGCAAGGGCAGGTGACAGAGGGCGTAAACCAGATATTTCTCATATAGCAGCAAGCCTCAATGTGTTATAATATTTCTCTGAGATGGGGAAAAATCCTGAAAAAAAGTCTATTACGATGGACGATATACAGCCGCTTTGCCCTGTATGCGGAAGGGAACTCGACAAGGGCAAAATCACTTCAGAGGGCGGATGGAATTGCAAGTGCGGCGAGTTTGTTCCTAAAAGACTTGCCATAAATCCATTTGAAGGTTGCACCCACGGACTTAACTGTAACTGCGGGAGAGAAAGAAGGAAATGAAAAAGCCCATGGCTCGTAGAGGTTATTTCGGACAATATGGCGGAAGATTTGTTCCGGAGACATTGATGCCTGCGCTCATTGAACTTGAACAGGCATATCTGAAATACAGGAAAGATAAAGATTTTCAAAAAGAGCTTACACATCTCCAGAAAACATATATAGGAAGACCGACTGCGCTATACTTTGCAAAGAGATTTACTGAACACCTCGGCGGAGCAAAGATATATTTAAAAAGAGAAGACCTCGCTCACACAGGCGCTCACAAGATAAACAATGCGCTGGGACAGGCGCTACTTGCAAAAAGAATCGGCAAAAAAAGAATCATTGCTGAAACAGGCGCCGGACAGCATGGAGTTGCAACTGCCACAGGCGCTGCGCTTATCGGCCTTGAATGTGATGTTTACATGGGATCTGTTGATATGAAAAGACAGGCGCTGAATGTTTTCAGGATGAGGCTGCTGGGTGCGCGGGTCATCGAGGTTTCCATGGGTTCAAGGACATTGAAAGATGCAATAAATGAATCTCTGAGAGACTGGACAACAAATGTAAGGACTACTCATTATGTTTTAGGCACGGTCTTCGGGCCGCATCCTTTCCCGTCAATGGTGAGGGATTTCCAGTCAATTATCGGAAAGGAAGCTAAAAAACAGATTCTTCAGGCAGAGGGAAGACTGCCTGATTATCTGATTGCCTGCGTTGGCGGCGGAAGCAATGCAATGGGATTGTTCCATGAATTCCTTGATGATGATATAAAGATGATTGGGGTAGAGGCCGGAGGCAAGGGTATAGAGACAGGTGAGCACGCTGCAAGATTTGCCGGCGGCTCTATAGGAGTTTTTCAGGGGTGCAAGACCTATCTCCTTCAGGACGATGACGGTAATGTACTTGGAACACATTCTGTCTCTGCAGGGCTTGACTATGCATCCATAGGGCCTGAACACCCTTATCTAAAAGATGCCGGGAGAGTTCAGTATACATACGCAACAGACGATGAGGCATTGGCTGCATTTGAACTGCTTTCAAAAAAAGAAGGGATAATCCCTGCCCTTGAATCTGCGCATGCAGTAGCAGAAGTAATAAAACTTGCGCCGAAACTCTCAAAGGATAAAATTATAATTATAAATCTTTCAGGCAGGGGAGACAAGGACGTTCAGCACGTGGCGAATATCAAAGGAATAGAACTGTGAACAGGATAGAAAAGGTATTCAAAAAATTAAAGGCTCAGAATAAAAAGGCATTTATCCCTTACATAATGGCAGGAGATCCTTCTCTTGAGAAGACAGGAGAGATTGTCCTCATGTTTGAGGAATGCGGCGCAGACATTGTTGAGATTGGCGTGCCTTTCACAGACCCTCTCGCAGACGGCCCGACGATTCAGAGGGCAGCGGAAAGGGCATTAAAAAATGGAGTTACTTTAAAAAAAGTAATCGCTCTTGTAAAGGATTTAAGACAAAAAACAAAAATCCCTCTGGTATTGATGACATATTACAATCCTGTTTTTAAATACGGCGAAGAGAGATTTATTGCAGACGCAAAAGATGCAGGCGTTGATGGTGTTATAATCCCTGACCTTCCGCCTGATGAAGCAGGAGAATTTATAAGGCTTGCTAAAAATGCAGCCATTGCTTCAATCTTCCTTCTTGCTCCGACATCAACAGGAGACAGAATAAAAAAGGTTGCAAGCTCATCAACGGGTTTTATATATTATGTTTCAATAACCGGCATTACCGGCGCTCAGCTTTTACTTGACGGCTCTATTGAAAAATCAATAACTGGCATTCGCAGGATTACGGATAAACCTATTGCCGTCGGATTCGGTGTTTCAACGCCTGACGAGGCTAAGGCAGTGGCAGGCGTCTCTGACGGGGTGGTTATTGGAAGTGCGATAGTCAAAAAAGCGCAGGGAAGCTTAGATAAGGAATTAAGGGATTTTCTTCTCAAATTAAGAGAGGCAATCAAATGAACGAGGTCTCTGATAAGAAGCTGGCACAGCTTAATGCCCTGATGGAACTGACAGCTTTAGTCAATTCTACGCTTGATACGCATGAAGTGAGAAAGCGGGCGATTGAAGCGGCAACGCGGCTTGTTAATGCTGAAGCAGGAAGTCTCATTCTGAAGGACAAGGAAAACAATGAGCTTTTTTTTGAAGTGGCGCTTGGAGACAAGGGAGAGAAGGTCAAAGAGATGCGGCTTAAAAAAGGCGAAGGCATAGCGGGATGGGTTGCTGAAAAAGGGGAGCCTGTCATAGTGCACGATGTTCAGTCAGACCCGAGGTTTTTCAGGGGCGCAGATGACAAGAGCAAATTTTTTACAAGAGACATGATATGTGTGCCTGTAAAAACAAAAGAGGAGATTCTCGGAGTGCTCCAGACAATAAACAAAAAGGCAGGGAATTTTGATAATGAGGACATGGAGATACTGTGCGCGCTTGCAAATCAGGTGGCGGTTGCGATAGAAAATGCAAATCTGTATCAGGAACTTAAGGATACATTTTACGGGACAGCCCAGGCGCTTGCAGAGACCATTGAAAAAAGAGACCCTTACACAGGAGGCCACACGAAAAGGGTTATGAACTACAGCCTTGCCATAGGCCGCATGCTCGGGCTTAACAGGACAGAGCTTGAAAATTTAAAACTTTCCGCTATACTCCATGACATCGGAAAGATCGGGATAAGAGACAATGTGCTTCTTAAGGAAGGCAGGCTTGAACCCGGAGAGTTTGAAGTGATGTGTATGCATCCCAAGTATGGTTCAGAGATACTAAGTCATGTTAAGCAGCTGAAAGATGTTATTCCAGGCATGAGGGGACACCACGAGAAATATGACGGGACAGGATATCCTGACGGGTTGAAGAGCAGCGAGATACCATTGCCAGCGCGGATTATTGCAGTTGCCGACACATTTGATGCTATGACAACTGCCAGGCCGTACAGAAAAGCGCGCACCGCCGATAATGCATTTGATGAGTTAAAAAAATATGCAGGCAGACAGTTTGATCCGTTAGTGGTAGATGCATTTTTAAAGGCGTGGTCGGAGATTCGCAGAGGCGAAACAGAAATGGAGATTGTGCTATGAAAGTAGAAGTTCTCGGATGTTCAGGAGCAGAATTTCCGGGGTTTAATCTTCCGGGTTTCTTGATTGACGGAAAAATATTGCTTGATGCCGGAACAATCGGAGCTTACCTCTCTGAGGATGCCCAGTGGAAGATACGGCATATTGTAGTTTCACACGCTCATCTTGACCATATAAGAGGAATCCCTTTCCTCGCAGACAACATAATTATAAAAAACAAGAGACACAATGTTACAGTGATAGGGATTGCGCCGGTATTGAAGTCGCTGAAAAACAATCTCTTAAATAATAAGATATGGCCTGATTTCACAATGATACCAAATGCTGAAAAGGCTGTGATCAGATTTTTAGAGGTGAAGCCTGGCAGACAGATCGAAATTAACGGCTATAAGATTACTGCATACAGAGTCAACCATTCGGTTCCTACAACCGGTTATATAATTCAGGACAGAAGAGGAAAAAGACTCCTTTATACAGGCGATACAGGGCCGACAACTGCTATCTGGAAAGAAGCAGGCAGAACAAAGATACACCGCGCCATAATAGAAGTTTCTTTTCCCAATAGAATGGAGGCTATGGCCATTGCGACAGGTCATCTCACCCCGAGGCTTCTCAAGGAAGAGCTTGGCAAGATAAAGATACCTCCTGACAAAATAATAATAACGCATCCCAAGCCGCCGCATCTCATAACCATAATGTCCGAGATTAAAAAACTCGGGATCCCCAATATCATAATACTTAAAGACGGCGAGGTTATAAATATCTGATGTGGTTTAAAAAGTTAAAAGAACCGAAACTGCAAAAAAAGGTAAAGATCCCGGAAGGCCTCTGGGTAAAGTGCGATAACTGCAAAGAGATTGTCTACAAAAAAGAGATAGACAAGAATCTTAAAGTCTGTCCGAAGTGTGATTACCATTTCAGGATAAGCGCTAAAGAAAGAATTGAGCTTCTTGCGGATGCAGGAAGTTTTGTAGAGTTTGACGCAGATATGTGTTCAGGAGATCCGCTGAACTTTAGAGACTCTCTTTCTTATCCTGAAAGGATACAGGCAAACCGGACCAAGAGCAGTCTCTCTGAGGCTGTTATCTCAGGTGAGGCAGTGATAAACAGTTTCCCTGTTATCCTTACTGTGATGGATTTTTCTTTTATGGGCGGAAGCATGGGTTCTGTTGTCGGAGAAAAGATTTCAAGGGCTGCAGAAACAGCTCTTGAAAAAAGAATACCATTAATATGCATTGCATCGTCAGGCGGCGCAAGGATGCAGGAAGGAATATTCTCACTTATGCAGATGGCAAAGGTTTCTGCAGCAATAGGAAGACTTAAAGATAACGGTGTCCCGTATATTTCTGTCCTTGCTGACCCAACATTCGGCGGCGTTGCCGCAAGTTTTGCCACAATCGGAGATATAATAATCGCTGAGCCGAGAAGCCTTATAGGGTTTGCAGGCCCACGAGTCATAGAGCAGACAATGAAACAGCAGCTCCCTGATAATTTTCAGAGGGCAGAATTCCTTCTTGAGCATGGGTTAATAGATATGGTTGTCAGCAGGGAAGACATGAAAAAGACTCTCGCAAAGCTCATAGAATTCCTTTCGTAAGAAATCCGCCTCTCAACAGTTCCGTTTCAAATTAATTTATTTTTTAAATTTCTTTCTTCTTACTTCCATGGTATTTAATGTAAAATATTGCACTTATGGGTTACGCCGGTGCAATCGATTATCTCTATGGCTGGAGTAATAGGTTCTATACTTGGAAATGTTGATGACACCCCTCTTATTACGACTGTTCTAAGTTTCACTGATATAAATGGCAACTTTGACGCATTGGGCAGACATGCTTACACTGAAAGTAATAGGTACGTTGATCTTGAGACTACCCTGATTATACGCGCTACAACCAGGGAGCCAAAGTAAGCACATATAATGATTGGATTTAAGCATGCCCGCAACGGACAGATAACAGAGTGCTTAAGGTTAACACCCAAAGGCTTCGCCCTTCTCAAGCACTCAAACCGTTATCTGCCATTGCGAGCAGAAAAAAGAAGGAGGAAAAAATAAAAAAGAAGGTGACTCCTCCGCCAACTGCTGTCAGGGGCTGAAGCGAAGAGAGCTTTTACAGCAGAGGACACTTCCGGATAAAAAATGATAGAATAAGGACAGGAGGTGAACATGAAATTTAACAGAATAACTATTGATCCTGAGGTCTGTT
>JAZDJF010000054.1:0-4088 GCA_043804165.1 Nitrospirota bacterium | reverse complement strand
TCACAGGCTATATTGAGGAAGAAATACGGGATTGATGAAGAGGGTATTTATCAGACCTGCAAGGCATTTCTCTCCGCACTCACATCAGTTCACTGAAAAATCTTTAATATAGAGATGCCAAGCCTTTGAAAAAAGCCTGATTCGTTCAATAGTATTTAGCGCTTCCAATAAAAACGAATCTCCCAGCCCGGGAGATTCAGAATTGTAATATTCAATAGTTTCGTCAAGTTCGATTTGAGCTATCTCAAGAAAGCGTATTGCCATTATTTCCGATATTTTGATAGAACTTCTTCAAGTGAAACCGCCCTAATTTTACCGAAAAATAAAGGGGGACGGTTATATTAGCTCACTAATTCGGTAACTTTCTATAGGATAAAAATCCGTCTAACCATAGGGTTCTCCGCCATTACTTTGCCACAGACAGATTCCTGCTGAATACAATCTTCCCGACATAACCCTCTCCTATGCTTTCAGTATGCTGGGAATTTGTCTGAATTCTGATGCCTTTTACATGAGGCGGGTCTTCATTGAATAATTTCCTGTAATCATCATACACATTTCTTGTGACTGTTAACCACTTGCATGATACAAGATACACGATGCACAATGCATGACAGAAAACTTTTTATCATGTATCATATCATGAATCCTGAATCAAGCATTTTAAATCCTCATCGAGTTAAAGAAATTTTTGAGCAATGTCTGCATTATCCTGATTAATTATCTCCTCTCCCTTTTCTTTGCGTGCTGGATTCTGACCTTTCGTCCTTTTATGATGCTGTCGTTGATGGCGCTGATAACCCTGTCGGCAAGGTCAGCCGGGACTTCTACAAAACTGAACTTGTCAAAAAGCGCAATATTGCTGATCTTCCGTTCGGGAATGCCTGCTTCTGCAGAGATTGATTTGACTATATCTCCCACATTTATCTTGTCCATCTTGCCTATTGTCATGAATAAGCGCACGGAATCTTTCTTCTGTCCTGCATATCCTTTTCCAGGCTCCTCAATCTCCTGCATATCCTCCGTATCAAGCAGCATGCTCAGCGCCGCTGCTGAGACGTCCTCAGGAGAGTATTTCTCAAAGAGCCTCTTTGCCATGTCATAAAAACGAGTGTGTTTGCCTTCTTTTATCATCTCTTCAACACCCGCAGCAAGCTCTTCCTCCTTCGCCTTTCTTACTTCTTCTCTACTTGGAAGCTTTGCCTTACTTATTCGCGTCTTTGCAAACTGCTCTATGAGCTTTAGCTGGCGGTACTGCCGGGGAGTGACAAACGTTATTGCAATGCCTGATTTGCCTGCCCTGCCTGTCCTGCCAATTCTGTGGATGTAGCCCTCAGGGTCTTGCGGAATGCTGAAGTTAATTACATGGGAAACATCAGGTATGTCCAGTCCGCGTGCCGCAACATCTGTGGCAACGAGTATGTCTATGTCTCCGCCCTTGAACTTTCGCATCATTTCGTCCCTGTGGCTCTGAGTGAAGTCTCCGTGGATTGCGCCTGCAGGATAGCCCATCTGCTGGAGCCTTCCCGCGACTTCATCCACCTCCTTTTTTGTATGGCAGAATACGAGAGTAAGCGCGGGACCTTCAACATCCAGAAGACGGGTTAAAGCCTTTATCTTGTCTTCTTCGCGCACCTCGTAAAATACCTGCTTTGTCTTGGCGACAACCATCTCGATCGCATCCACGCCCACATGCACAGGTTTGTTCATGTAGTTTTTTGAAATGCGGATAATTTCTTTCGGCATGGTGGCGGAAAAGAGCATGGTCTGTCTTTCTCCGGGTATTCCGCCGAGGATTTTCTCTATGTCCTCTATGAAACCCATGCTCAGCATCTCATCAGCCTCATCAAGGACTACTGTCTTTATATCCTTGAGAACGAGTGTCTTCCTCCTTATATGGTCCAGCACCCTTCCCGGCGTGCCAACCACAATGTCTGCCCCTCTCTTCAGACTCCTTATCTGAAGTTCTATGGATTGCCCGCCGTAGATGGGAAGTGAGACAACGCCGGCTCTCGCCCCCATCTTGTTAATCGCTTCTGATACTTGAACAGCAAGTTCCCGCGTTGGCGCAAGAACTATTGCGTAGGGATACCTTCCTTTTGCCTCAGGCCTTTGTTCTATTAGCGGTATTCCAAAGGCAGCTGTCTTGCCTGTGCCTGTCTGTGCCCGTCCTATAATGTCCTTTCCCTGCAGAACCGGGGGGATTGCCATCTTCTGTATTGGGGTGGGCTCTTCAAAGCCCATCTCTGAAAGCGAGATGATTATCTTGTCTGAAATGCCAAATTCATTAAAATTTTTATACACTTAATTATTCTCCTTTAAGCATCTTGAATAGGTAATGAAACCTCATCCTTTTGATCGGGAACTGTTGATTCAGGGTCTTGTTCCTGGCCTATATCTTTCTTTAAACGCCTCTGCCGCTTTTCTTCCTGCTTTTTATGACGCAGCAATTCTTTTTTTCTCTTTTCGCTTTTAAATGCTCCTCCGTGTTTTGCCAAATTGTCTCCCTTCAGTTATTCGTCACTGCTTGCTTTATGCCTCCGCCTCTTAGGCGGATGCTTTGTGGTTTGAAGTCAGGGAGAAAGTGTCATAAAAAAACCGCAAGCGCAGGATATTGCACAGTTTTATAACAAGATGCTCCTTCAACTTCTTTAAGAGTATCGTGCTTATTATGTGTAAAAGTCAAGGACGTAGGTGGTTTGACAGTGGACTCTTATCGGTGTATAGTGAGTATCAGTCTTTAAGATATTCCAGACAGCGATATGCAAACCTTCATAGTCATAAAAGGCGCGCGGGAGCACAATCTCAAGAACATCAATGTATCCATTCCGAGGGAAAAGATAACTGTTATCACAGGCCCCTCAGGCTCCGGCAAATCATCCCTTGCAATTGACACAGTCTACGCAGAGGGACAGAGGCGGTATGTTGAAAGCCTTTCAATATATGCAAGGCAATTCCTTGAACAGCTTCAAAAACCCGACGTTGACCTGATTGAGGGACTTTCCCCTTCTATTGCAATTGAACAGAAGACAGTTACAAAGAGCCCGCGGTCAACTCTCGGCACAATAACAGAAATCTATGACTATATGCGTGTGCTTTACACTCGGATAGGGAAACCTTACTGCTACAACTGCGGTTCGCTGATAGCCGCACAGGAGGCTCAGAACATAATAGATTCCGTTGTGTCACTCCCTCAGGGAACACGCATACAGATACTCGCGCCTATTGTCAGAGACAGAAAAGGCGAATATAAAAAAGAACTTTACGAGATGCTGCGCGACGGGTTTATAAGGGCGAGGATAGACGGTGTGATGGTTGACCTCACGCAGGATATAAAGCTAAAGAAACAGCAGCGGCATACCATCGAGATTGTGATAGACAGGCTTCTTATAAAAACAGGGACTGAAAGGCAGATAAGGAGCGCAATTGATTCAGCATTAAAATATACAGACACCGTCATAATTAATCTCATAGATAAAAACAAAGACATCCCGTTCAGCAGGACAATGGCATGTCCCAACTGCAGCATAAGCTACCCTGAGATTAATCCAAGGTTTTTTTCGTTCAACAGTAAATACGGCGCGTGTCCAAGATGTAACGGCATCGGATTTGAGAACATCAGCGAGGGATTTGAAGCTGAAAGGCAGGAGTTCGGAGCTATAAACGACGAGGAGCTAACCCATTTATCACCTTGCAGGGCATGCAAGGGCATGAGACTGCGAAAAGAAGCGCTGAGCATAAAAATAAAAGACACAAACATCGCTGAATTTTCAAGGATGTCTGTCATAAATGCAATTCAATTTATTAATGCGCTTAAACTTACAGACCGGGAACAGATGATAGCATCACGCGTGCTGAGAGAAGTCAAAGACAGGCTTTCGTTTCTTGATAAGGTCGGTCTCGGTTATCTGACAGTTGACAGGCTTTCACTGACACTTTCAGGCGGGGAAGCGCAGAGGATAAGGCTTGCAACGCAGATGGGGTCATCCCTTACAGGAGTGCTTTATGTCCTTGACGAGCCAAGCATCGGGCTTCATCCGAGAGACTGTAGAAAACTGCTTGAAAGCCTTTCGTCAATAAGAGACTCA
>JAZDJF010000053.1:0-6911 GCA_043804165.1 Nitrospirota bacterium | reverse complement strand
CGCTGCAACAACCTCAAGGTAATTCTCGTTAACAGCCTCCGCTGTTTTTTTATCCATCGCACTGTTTACAACAAGGCATCCGCCGAATGCAGCAATCCTGTCTGCCATATTCGCTTTTTCGTATGCCTCTGAGACTGTCTTTCCGTATGCTGCACCGCATGGATTATTATGTTTCAAGATAACAGCAGCAGGCTTATTCGTGAGATATTTTAGTATGTTTAATCCATTATCAAGGTCTGTCATGTTGGTTTTACCCGGATGTTTTCCTGTCTGTATCATGTCCCCCTCTGCGATGCTGCTTACAAGCCCGCTGCCGGGATTTATATACTCACATCCGCCGAGAACCAGATTGCCGTTTATGAGTTCATAAAGCGCAGCCTGCTGGTCAGGGTTTTCTCCGTAGCGCAATCCCTTCTCGATAAGTTCGCCTGTTTTTTCATCAGGAATTTTCCATGCACGCTTTTTATAAACGAGTGTCTGATTCCCTAATTTTATTGTCATATCATCAGGGAAATTGTCATCCATAATAGTGCGGTACATCTTTTTGAGTTCAGACATAAGCCCTCCTTAGGATTAAAAATAGGTGTAGGTATAATAACAAAAACAATCATCAATACTAAACCCGAAAATGCAGATGACAAAATGTTAGGCAGGCATATGTGCTGAAAGATGCATAATGTGATAGGAGGCTGTGGCTGGATTGAGACAAGATTCACGGGTCTGTCAGAATAGGGGCTGAAGTCTCTACGAAGTGGAGCGGATAGCCCCGCATAAGACCTTGTAAGAGGCTGATATATTTTACTAACGCCTGCACTTTTGACTAAGATAGTTTAATATTGCCGAAAGACAGACACAGCCTCCTTAAAATGGTATTTCAAGGCTAATCTGAATTTTGTTATTATGTAAGATATGAAAAAGGTCGGTTTCATATATGACGATATATTCCTCAGACATGAGACGCCGAAGTGGCACCCAGAATGCAAAGAGAGATTAATCGCAATCATTGATGCGCTTAAATCCTCAGAGATATGGGACAAACTCATACACATAAAACCCCGTAAGGCTGCGTTCAATGAGATTGAGGCTGTGCATAAACATGAATACATTGAAAGAATCAAAAAAGCAAATCCGGGTTATGTTGATCCTGACACATACCTGTCTGAAAACAGTCTTGAAGCTGCGCTGTATGCGGCAGGCGCTGTCATAGAGGCAATAGACAGATGCAAAAAAGGAGAGATTGAGAGGGCATTCTGCGCTGTTAGGCCTCCGGGACATCACGCAGAGGCAGGAAAGGCAATGGGGTTCTGCATATTCAATAATGTTGCGGTTGGCGCGCGGTATGCACAGAAAAGAGGATACAAAAAAATATTCATCACAGATTTTGACGTTCATCACGGAAACGGCACACAGCATATGTTTGAGGAAGACGATTCAGTTTTTTATTTCAGCACCCACGAGTATCCTCATTATCCCGGAACAGGCAGCGGCTCTGAAAGAGGAAGCGGCAAAGGCGAAGGCTATACTTACAATGTCCCTCTGAATTCTGGTTCCGGCAATAAGGACTATCTCCATATTTATCAGGATATGCTCCCTGATATTGTAAGAAGGTTCACGCCGGATATTATTATTGTGTCTGCCGGTTATGACATCCGCGCCGAAGACCCACTGTCAGGCATAAGGGTTTCTGACGAAGGAATAAGAGGCATTGTGAACAGCATATTGTCATGCGCAGAGGTTCCTGTTATTTTTGCGCTTGAAGGAGGTTATGATTTGCAGGCGCTTGGCAAGTCAGTTTTACTAACAATCAAAGAGATGCTGGCATAGTCCGAATTACTCTTTAAGTCTCTTAAAAACCAGACAGGCATTTGTTCCGCCAAAACCGAATGAGTTGGACATGACACAGTTAACATCCATCTTCCTTGCCTTATGAGGAACATAATCAAGGTCGCACTGCGGTTCAGGATTATCAAGGTTTATTGTCGGAGGAACAATATTATCCCTCATGCATAAAACACATACAACAGCCTCAACACCCCCTGCGGCGCCGAGCAGATGTCCTGTCATGGATTTTGTTGAACTTACCGCAAGCTTATATGCATGGCCTTTAAACACCGTCTTTATAGCAATGCTCTCAAGTTCATCCCCGTATTTTGTGGATGTGCCGTGCGCATTTATATAGTCAACTTCTGAAGCAGCAACTCCTCCGTCTTTTAAAGCTATAGCCATACACCGTGCAGCGCCTTCTCCCTCAGGAGCAGGAGAAGTCATATGGTAAGCGTCTGCTGTCATTCCATATCCGACAATCTCGGCATATATTCTGGCGCCCCTTGAGCGTGCGTGTTCAAGGCTTTCAAGCACCATTATGCCGGCGCCTTCGCCTATTACAAAACCATCCCTGTCTACGTCAAACGGCCTGCTTGCCTTTTCAGGTTCATCGTTTCGTGTAGAAAGCGCCTTCATTGCATTGAACCCGCCGATTGCCATCGGAGTTATAACCGATTCAGTGCCGCCTGCAATCATAGCATCCGCATCCCCTCTCTGAATTATCTTGAAGGCGTCGCCTATGGAATGGCTGCCGGTAGCGCATGCGGTTGCAACTGCAGAATTTGGGCCCTTGGCGCCATGTTTCATGGACACATGGCCGCCTGCAAGATTTATTATGAGCATAGGTATAAAGAAAGGAGTTATCCTTCTGGGGCCTTTTTCAAGGAGAACAGAATGGTAATATTCAATTGCCGGCAGTCCGCCCATGCCTGAGCCGATTATCACACCGACACTTTCGGCATTGCTATCAGTTATCTTTAACCCCGAATCCTTTACAGCCATATCCGAGGCTGCAATGGCAAGATGGATAAAGCGGTCCATCTTTTTTATTTCTTTAGGCTCTATATAGTCCTCAGGGTTAAATCCCTCTACCTCGCCAGCTATCTGCGTTGCAAAAGCCGAAGCGTCAAACCGGGTTAGTTTTCTTATACCCGACCTGCCTTCAATAAGCCCTTTCCAGCTTTCTTCGACTCCTATCCCTACAGGTGTGATAATGCCCACACCCGTTACAACAACTCTTCTTTTTCCCATTAAGATTTTTTACTGTTGATATACGCTATTGCGTCCTTGACCTTTGTTATCTTTTCAGCATCCTCGTCAGGTATCTCTATGTTGAATGACTCTTCAAATGCCATTACGAGCTCAACCGTATCCAGCGAGTCCGCGCCAAGGTCTTCAACAAAGGATGCTTCCGGCGTCACCTCTGAAGCATTGACGCCAAGCTGTTTTGATATAATCTCTTTTACCTTTTCTTCTACCATTAAAACACCTCCAAGTTTATTAGTGATTAGTGTCAGTGATTAGTGTCAGTGAACAGTATCAGCAGATTGTTTTTACCGACACTCACCACTGACACTGACACTATTTTACATATACATCCCACCGTTAACATGTATCACCTGGCCTGTTATATAACCTGCCTCTGATGATGCGAGAAAGACAACGGCATTTGCAACATCATCTGTAGTGCCGAACCTTCCAAGCGGAATCGCCCTCTTCATATCCTCCTTAACGTTTTCAGGCAGGGCATCGGTCATGGCAGTTGTTATAAAGCCCGGCGCAACTGCATTTGCGGTAATCCCTCTGCTCGCATATTCTTTTGCGGTAGTCTTTGTCAGCCCGACTATCCCCGCCTTTGATGCGCTGTAATTTGCCTGTCCCGGGTTCCCCATAAAAGCAACCACTGATGATATATTTATAATCCTGCCGTATCTCTGTTTTGCCATTACTTTAACCGCCTCCTTAGAACAGAGGAACACACTCTTCAGGTTAATATTAATCACAGCATCCCAGGCTTCTTCCTTCATCCTCATTATAAGCCCGTCTCTTGTTATGCCTGCATTATTTACGAGAATATCTATTTTACCGTAGTCTTTTGCTATCTCTCCGAATACTTTAACCACTTCTTCTGACTTTGAGACATCAAGCCCAACTCCGGTTGACTTAACACCCAGCTTTTCCATCTCTGCCGCTGTCCCCTGCGCCTGCTCGCTGCTGATATCAGCAATAACGATATTGACACCTTTTCTTGCAAGCGCCTCGGCAATTGTCTTTCCAATCCCGCGCGCACCGCCTGTGATAACAGCTACCTGATCTTTAAAATCCATCAAGCCCTCCGATCAAAAAAATCGGCTATAATTTTAACAGAGAGTTCTTTTTATTTTCCAGTCCCCTCAGAAAAGCAGAATAAAATTTACAGATGAATCTTATCTCACAAAAGCAGAAAAAACAAGTGTGATGTATGCTATAATTAATAATTACAGTGCTCTATCGTATCACAGTGGTCTAATTTTTATGAAGAAAAAAATGCGTAAAAAAATAAGGAAGGCTTTATTCCCTGCAGGCGGGCTTGGCACAAGGTTTCTGCCTGCGACAAAGGCATCGCCCAAGGAGATGCTGCCGATTGTTGATAAACCGATGATACAGTATGCAATCGAAGAGGCAATCACATGCAATATTGAAGAGTTCATAATAATCACAGGCAAATATAAGCGCGCTATTGAAGACCATTTTGACTCGGCATACGAACTTGAAGAAAATCTCAGGAAGATGGATAAGAAAAAACTTCTCAATGAAATAACAAAACTCAACCATCTGAATTTCGCATACATAAGGCAGAGGGCAGCGCTCGGCCTCGGACATGCAATTTTCTGTGCAAGGCCGTTTGTAAAGGATGAACCCTTTGCAGTGCTGTTGAGCGACGATGTAATCGCTCCTGAAGAAACATTGCTGAGAGATATGCTGGGGCTGTATGAAAAACTTGGCTGTCCGATACTCGCGCTTGAAGAAGTTCCCATGACAGAGATACATAAATACGGCGTAATAGAGGGGAAACCTTGCGGCAACGGTGTATATAAAATCAGCGACCTCGTTGAAAAACCCGCAAGAGAAAAGGCGCCGTCCAACCTTGCAATAATAGGCAGATACATTCTCACACCGCAGATATTCGGCGTACTCGAGAAATTGCCTCCGGGCAGGGGCGGAGAGATACAACTGACAGACGGACTCAAAAAACTTCTTAAAAAAGAAGCCATTTATGGTTATCTTTTTAAAGGCCGGCGATATGACGCAGGAGACAAGTTAGGTTATCTTAAGGCAACGGTCAACTTTGCCCTGAAAAATCCGGAGGTCTCAAAGCCGTTTGCCGAATATCTGCTTGGTATAGCGGCAATGATTAAAAAATAAAGGGTCAAGGATTCAGGTAAATTAACTGGACGGGTTCGCACCCTGTATTCAGGAGATAAGAATGGCAAAAGCAGCGGAAAAAGAAGAAAAAGAAAAAGAGATTGAAATTCCTCAAAGCCTTCCTGTGCTCACTGTAAGGGATATAGTCGTCTTCCCTTATATGATACTTCCTCTTTTTGTGGGAAGAGAAATGTCCATAAAGGCAATAGAGCATGCACTGAGCACAAACAAAATGATAATGCTCCTTACACAGAAAGACCTTAATGCCGAGAATCCGTCGCCGTCCGACCTCTATCCTGTAGGCACTGTCGGGCTCATAATGAGGATGCTGAAACTCCCTGACGGTAGAGTCAAGGTGCTTGTGCAGGGGCTGACAAAGGCAAAAACAGTAAAATTTCTCCAGGAAGAGCCATTCTTTACTGCAAGTATAGAAAAAATAACAGATACTCAGCCCGAAGAAATAACGATAGAGACTGAGGCAATAATGAGAACTGTAAAGGAACAGATAGACAAAACAGTTTCTCTCGGCAAAACAATACTCCCTGATATTATGATTGTGATTGAAAATCTTGAAGACCCCGGAAAACTTGCCGACCTCATCGCCTCAAACATTGGATTAAAGACAGAGCAGGCGCAGGAAGTGCTTGAAATAACCGAGCCTGTCCAGAGACTGAAAAAAGTCAGTGAAATACTGAACAGGGAGTTAGAGCTTCTGACCGTACAGCAGAAAATTCAGACAGAAGTCAGGGGTGAGATAGACAAGAATCAGAGGGAATATTTCCTCAGAGAACAACTGAAGGCTATACAGAAAGAGCTTGGCGACATTGATGAGAGATCAGAAGAGATAAAAGAATTCAAGAAAAAGATTTTGGAAGTAAAGATGCCTGAGAAGGTCCAGAAAGAGGCCGAGAAACAGCTTAAGCGCCTTGAGAAGATGCACCCTGACAGCGCCGAGGCAGGAACTGTAAGGACATATCTTGAATGGATGGTTGAGCTGCCGTGGTCAAAGCAGACAAAGGACAATCTTGATATAAAAGCAGCAAAGAAAGTACTTGATGATGACCATTATGACTTAGAGAAGGTAAAAGAGCGGATACTTGAATATCTCAGCGTAAGAAAGCTGAGAAAAGAAAAAATGAAAGGGCCCATCCTCTGTTTTATAGGCCCTCCGGGAGTTGGAAAGACATCGCTGGGTAAATCCATTGCAAGGTCTCTTGGAAGAGAATTCGTCCGCATGTCTTTAGGCGGGGTCAGGGACGAAGCCGAAATTAGAGGACACAGAAGAACATATGTCGGATCCCTCCCCGGCAGGATAATACAGGGCATAAAAACAGCAGGCACAAACAACCCTGTATTCATGCTTGACGAGATAGACAAGATTGGAATGGACTTCAGGGGAGACCCCTCATCAGCGCTTCTTGAGGTGCTTGACCCTGAACAGAACAACACATTTGTTGACCATTACCTCACAGTTCCTTTTGACCTTTCAAGGGCGATGTTCATAACAACAGGGAACCTTGTTGACACAATACCAAGCCCCTTGCGCGACAGGATGGAGATAATCCATCTCTCGGGATATACGTCAGAGGAAAAGCTCGGCATTGCAAAAAATTATCTTATCCCGAAACAGCTTGAAGAACATGGGATAACAGACAAGGTGTTGAAGATAGCAGACTCTGCAG
>JAZDJF010000052.1:0-3367 GCA_043804165.1 Nitrospirota bacterium | reverse complement strand
TCTACCCTCTTTAACAGGATGGTTGGTTCTTCTGCCGCTATTGTTGAAGATGTGCCTGGTGTAACCAGAGACAGGAACTATATGGAGGCTGTATGGGAAGACAAGGCATTTATTGCAGTTGACACAGGAGGATTCTACACTGAGCCCTTAGAGGACATCTCAAAGCAGATGAAGGAGCAGGCAGCGTTTGCGATTGAAGAGGCAGATGTCATAATACATCTCCTTGACGGTAAAGAAGGGCTTACTCCTGCTGACATTGAGCTCTCAAAAACATTACGGGCTTCAGGCAAAAAGATATTATGGGTTGTAAACAAGATAGACACTCCTAAAAGAGAAGACAGGCTCTATGATTTCTATGCCTTAGGCGCTGATGAACTCCTTCCTGTATCAGCTGCCACAGGTTATGAATTCGGAGAACTCATGGACAGGATTGCCTCACTTCTGCCTCAATTAAGCAAAGAGGAATCAGCATACCCGCGGATTGCTGTTGTTGGAAGACCGAATGTAGGCAAGTCAACGCTTGTAAACGCGCTCCTTGGCAAAAAGAGGATGATAGTGAGTTCTTTGCCTGGAACTACGCGGGATGCTGTTGACTCTGTCTGTTCATACTATAAAAATAAATATCTGATAATAGATACAGCAGGCATAAGAAAAAAGGGCAAACTCGGATTTTCTATTGAAAGGTTTTCAGCGGTAAGAGCAATACGGAGCATAGAGAGATGCGACATTGCTCTCATCGTTCTTGATGCTTCCGATGGAATAACAGAACAGGATCAGAAAATTGCGGGCATTGTTGAAAGCTGCGCAAAGGGCGCCATATTCCTCCTTAACAAATGGGACATTGTGCACGAACCGGAAACTGCCTATAAAAAAATTATTGCAGAACTGCAGAGAAAAATGTGGTTCTTAAATCATGCGCCGGCAATTTCAGTGTCAGGGATGGAAAAGAAGAGGATAACAAAGATATTCCCTGTAATTGATGAAATAATTACTGAAAGAAAAAAGAGGATACCAACGCCGGAGATAAACAGATTCATAAAGGACGTCACTTCAGGCGTCCCTCTGTCTCTGTATAAAGGCAGACAGGTAAGGATTTTTTATATGACCCAAATAGGGACAGAGCCGCCGGCATTTGTAATTTTCAGCAACTATCCGGCAGGGATAAAAGAATCCTATGTAAGATATATCGAAAAATGCCTCAGGGAAAGATTCTCTTTCAGAGGCACACCGGTAAGGATATATAAGAAAGCCAAGAAGTAAGTTGAAAGTTGAAAGTTGAAAGTGAATCTCTACTTCTTGTCATTCCCGCCTGGTTGCGAGTCGAGTATCCGACTTGTCGGGAATCCTTTTATTGTCATTCCGACTTGTTCGGAATCTTTCAGAAAGATTGCGGACAAGCCGCAATGACAAAATAGGGACAAGCCAGAATGACAGAATATGGAAGCCCTGTAGCAAACTATGGGGAATTATCAAGTTAAAGGAGAGGTGATTAGATGCAGGAACTTGTCGGGAAAAACGTAGAAGTTTTAGCTTTGGAGACTACCTACAAAGGCAAGCTTATTGAGATCGGAGAAACAGAGGTCTACATTGAGGCTGAGTCAGGCTGGATAGCTATTCCTATGGAAAAGATAATCTCTATAAAAAAGCAGGAAGGCTAATCCACATAAAAGTGCAAAATTAAAATATCAAAAACCAAAATTAAGGGGAAAATATTTTTAGATTAGACCAACCTTAATTTTAAATTTTCCATTTTGAATTTTGAATTTAGTTAATATCTCCGAGTAAAAACTGGATAAGCGCCACTGCTGAAATTGCCGCTGTCTCGGCGCGAAGAATGCGCTTTCCCAAAGACACAGTAATCAACCCTTTAGAGACTGCAAGTTCAACCTCATCCTTTGTAAAACCCCCTTCAGGGCCGATCAAAACAAAAAGTTGAGAGTTGAGAGTTGAGAGTTGAGAGTTTTCTGAATGCTGAATGCTGACGGCTGACTGCTTTATTGCTTCCTTTAAGGATAATCCACCCTCTTCCCAGAAGATAAAACCATTCAATAAATCGTGATGGGTAATGGGTAATGCGTAATGTGTTAGAAATTTTTTATACTCATTACGCATAACGCATAACGCATTACGGTATTCCATTGGCTCATGCACAACAGGAATCATTGTCCTTCCGCTCTGCCTTGACGCCTCTTCTGCAATCTTTCTCCACCTGTCAACTTTTCTTGTATGTCTTATCTGGCTTCTCTCTGTAACAGCAGGGATTATCTCTTTAACGCCGAGTTCTGTCGCCTTCTGGATGACCATATCCATCTTTTCTCCTTTGAGAATCCCCTGAACAAGTGTCAGATTAAGAGGCGATTCGGCATTGAGCGAAATCCGCTCTAACAAATCTATTATTACTTTTTTATTTTCAATCCCTGTGATTTTAGATTTATAGAAACGTCCCTCACCGTCAAAGACCTGAAGCTCATCTCCTGCGCTGCACCTCAGCACGGATATAAGATATCGCGCCCTTTCACCGGATAGGGTTATTTTCTGTCCTTTAATTTGCTCTTTGGGAAGGATAATGCGCATCTCTTAAGTTTCGTAAACATTATCGTGATGGTCAAAATCTAACAGAGTAACCAGCTTCTTTTTTTCATTAATTTCATAGACAAGAACAAAAGAGCCGCCTACATGGACTCTTCTCTTATTCTCCATAGGTTTTCTTAGTGGTTTAAAGCGGTAAGGATCTACAAGGATGTCTTGAACCTTCCTGTCAATCAATCGCAACATTTCTTTGTCTTTTTTCTGAAGCTTTTTGAATTTTTTATCGAGGCTTTCTTTAATGGCAAGTTTATACACTACTTCAGACCGTATCTTTTACCGAAGTCTTTGACCGTTACAGATTTTTCAAGGTCAATATCTCTCATTCTTAAAATAAAGTCTGCGCGCAATTCAGGTTCTTCCAGCAGGCTCTTTTTAATCTGTACAATATCGCGCTGAAGTTCAACAACTTTTTTATAAAGGGTCTCAGTAGTAATGCTTTTCATTTATGTACTCTCCTTTACTTAAATAATAACATATCGTTTACGTTTTCGTCCCTGCAAACAAGTCCTTCAGCTTTTCCTTAAACCCCTTTGAAGCCTCATCTCCGTTTATCTTTGCAAATTCCTCAAGTATCTCTTTCTGCCGCGGGGTAAGGTGTTTCGGAACTTCTATGTTAACAATCACAACCTGATCTCCGCGCTGATGACTTCCGAGTCTCGGCATCCCCTTGCCTTTAAGATTGAATGATCTGCCTGAGGGCGTGCCCTGAGGAATCTTTAATTTTGTAATGCCATCAAGGGTGGGGACTTCAATCTCAGCGCCGAGCGCGGCCTGCGGA
>JAZDJF010000051.1:0-5359 GCA_043804165.1 Nitrospirota bacterium | reverse complement strand
AAATGGATATTTAAAAAACTCAAACCCCTTGAATCCCTGAAAGACAGAGGGACATTCAAGCAGACATCAGAAGCTCTCCACAAACTTCTTTCAGAACTTGATTTCTCTGATGCAGAAGATATTGACATCGGAGAACAGGCATCGGACATCTTAAAAGAGCTGTCCCTCATCGACAATCTCATTCTTGCAGATACCGGAAACAAGGGCGGCTTGCGGGAATTCATTGACAGCCTCAGATATGTCCTGAACGCTTCAGAGAAAGAGGCAGAAGGAGAAGGCGTGCAGGTCTCAGGGTTCTTTGAACTGCGCGGCGCAGAGCCTGAATATCTATACCTCGGAGGCTTGAAAGACGGCGATTTGCCTTCAATGCCTGAGATAGACCTTCTACTGCCTGACAATGTTAAGACAAAATTAGGACTTGTTAATATGAAGAGATACCTGCACCTTCAGCAGTTTATATTCCAGTGGTTAATAGATTCATCAAAAAACCTCCACCTATCCTATCCTGCAATGGAGGCAGACAGGCTTTTTCTGCCCTCGCCTTTTCTGCCGTGGAAGGCTGAGACCACAGAGAAAACACCCGGAATCCTGTGCAGGGAAGAAGAACTGCTGAGGCATCCAGAAATTCCACTCTCATCGCATATAAAAGAAATAGGCATCAAAAGCAGGCTGATAAAAAAACAGTTCGGAGAAAACTCAAAGATCAGGGTTACGGACATAGATTCATACAGGACATGCCACAGGAAATTCTTCATAGAAAAGATTCTCAAGCTTGAACCATCAGAAACAAAAGAATATGAGATTGAGGCAATGCTTCTCGGCACAATAATCCATGAAATCATGGAAGAGTTAATGGCAAAATCCCGATCTTATCGGGACTTTGACGAGATGAAGGCAGATGCAGAAAAACTCCTCGCAAAACTGCTTGCTGAAAAGCCTCTGGAAAACTACTGGAAAAACTTCATAAGAGATTCATTCCTTTCCATCCTTCCTGAAATCTATGAGCTTGAAAGCGAACTCAGAGCAGAGGGATATTCGTTTATGAAGGCTGAAGTGCTTGTTGAAGGAGAGGTCATAAAAAATATAAAGCTCAAAGGGAAAATAGACAGGGTGGATATAAAAATTCAAAATTCATCCCGAACAAGTCGGGACAAAATTAAAAGTTCAGAAAACAACGAGGTTGAGATCATTGACTATAAGACTGGCGCAGCTCAGCTCAGCAGGGCAGAGATTGTGAATAAAGGTGCAAGCCTTCAACTGTTCCTTTATGCCGCATTGATGAAATCCCTCGGATTCAAAGTAAACCGCGCAGGCATATACTCTGTCAAAGACACTAAAATCACATGGGTGCCCGGGAAAAAAGACAGCCTGACAATGGATGATTACATAGAGACATGCCTCAAGTATCTCGAAAAGACAGTCTCGGATTTAAGAAAAGGAGATTTCACTGCCCTTCCATTGAATGAACAGACTTGCAGAAACTGCCACGAACGCGCCTACTGCCCGTACATTCAAGCCCCGTCAAACTGAAGTTATAGTTCAATTATTTCTACGGCAGGCATTGCAAGCAAAAATCCCACTATGTTATCCTGAGAAAACATGAACAGCTACCTTGACACCCAAAAAAGCGTAATCATTTCCTCGCCTGCAGGCTCGGGCAAAACAGAAAAGCTGGCAAGGCGGTATATAAGCCTTCTTCTTGACGGCTCTGAGATAGAAAAAATCCTCTGTATCACATTTACGGAAAAGGCGGCGGCAGAGATGAAGGAAAGAATCTTCAACATCCTTGAAAGGGAAAATCCCGACCTATTCTCCAAGATTAAAGAAAAGATGCCGCTGATGAGAATATCAACCATCCATGCATTCTGTCTCAAGCTGCTTAAGCGTTTTTCAATAGAACTCGGGGTAGACCCTTCGCTTGATGTCATGGATGAGTTTGAGGCATCACTTCTCTGGTCAGAGGCTGTTTATGAATGCGTTATGGAAGAGAAAGACAAGCCTGCGCTGTTCTTTGACATGATGAAAGACAGGGGGATTAAGGGATGGGATAAGGTATTTTCAATCCTTAATACGCTCTATGCAAAAAGACCGATTTCTGAACTGCTGCTGAGGTCCACAGAAAATAAGAATAATCCCCCCTCGCCCCCCTTTGTCAAAGGGGGGATGGGGGGATTTTCAGAAGAAAAAAGAATCCTTGAGCTCTACTCAAAATGCCTTGAGCAATATAAAAACAAAAAACTTGAAAGACATCTCCTTGATTTTGATGACCTTGAGATCATGACATACGGGGCGCTTGTAAGCCATCCTGAATGGCAGAACATCCTCTATTCATTTGACGAGCATACAGACCATATCCTCGTTGATGAGTTTCAGGATACAAATTCAATCCAGTGGCAGATTATAGACAAACTCACAGAAGAATGGCGCTCGGGCATTGGATCAAAAAGAAGCAAAGGGAAAACTCCCACAATATTCCTCGTCGGAGACGACAAACAGTCAATCTATCTGTTCAGGGGAGCAAACGCAGGCGTGTTTGAAGAAGCAAAGAACAGGCTTTCCGAATGGCTCGGAAATGAATATCACTTTGAAGAGGCAAAAGAAAATTTTAGGAGCCTGCCTGCAATCATAAACTTTGCAAACGCCCTATTTGAGAAACTCATGCCCCCTGCCCTTCATGAGACATGGCGGACAAGATACGCGCATTTTGAGGCAACCAGAAAAGGAGAAGGAAGGGTTGAGCTTGCGCTTGCAGAAGCAGGAGACAACATTAAGAAAAGCCGCATAAAAGAGGCGTCTGTTTTGGCAAAAAGAATCAGATCCCTTGCAGGCATATATAAAATATCCGACGGAGACAAGAAAAGACCCTGCGCCTTCGGAGATATGGCAGTGCTTTTAAGAAAGAGGACTCACCTCACATTATTTGAGAGCGCGCTGAGAAAAGAGCATATACCTTTTATTGTGGTGAAAGGCATCGGATTCTATGATGAACCGGAGGTAGCCCTCTTGCGGGAACTCCTTTCTTTTATTATTGACCCTCATGATGACTACAGTCTTTTCTGTGCGCTGAGAAGCCCGCTGTTCGGAATTGATTATGAAACCCTCTTAAATCTGATTGCGGAAAACAATCAGCCTCTCATAAATAAACTTCAGGCTAATCCCGAGCATCTCGGGAGGATATTCAGGATGCTTCATAACTGGATAGAGAAATCAAGGAACACGCCGCTTGCAATAATACTTGAGGAGGCGCTCACAGAGACAGAAGGCTGGAAACACTACAGGGAAAAACAGAGGCAGGCTAACATAAAGAAATTTATAAAACTAATTGAGTCCTATGAATCAGCAGGGTTTTCAGGGCTTGAGATAAGGGAGAAACTCATCAAGGCAAGGGATGGGGATGAGCCAAAGGCAAATATAAACACCGATGGCATGAACGCAGTAAAGATAATGACAATACATGCCGCAAAAGGGCTTCAGTTCCCGATGGTATTCCTGCCGTCTCTTGACGAGGCAGACACTCCAAGAAGCAGCTCAATTGTCATAGATGAAGAAGGCGGCAGGATCTCAATCGCATACGAAGAAGATTCTGCAAAAAGGAAAAATATCGCCGAGTTCGCACGAAGGAAGGAAAAAGAACTTGAGGAAGGAAAACGCCTTTTTTATGTTGCTGTTACAAGGGCAAGGGATTTTCTGTGCATGCTTGGCGCATTGAATAAAGAGAAATCTCCGGCAGGAAGGCTTGCGTATCTCACAGAAAATTTTGACATACTAAAGAATGGAAAAATAAACAGCAGAACTGATTTCTTTGAAATACTTACTGATACGGAAATAGAGAGGCTTTGTTCTGATTCACTTCCCTCTCGTGCTGCTCTTCATGCTCCAAGATTTACTGCGCAGGAGCATGTATTCACAGAACCTCTGCCTTTCACACCAGATGTAAAATGGAGAGATGTTACAGGGGACATAGACATAAGGATAACTCACGGCGAAGAATGGGTTATACTCGGCAGGATTTTTCACAGGCTGTTTGAAGAGCTTTCAAAGGGAATTCTGATGCCTGAGGGCGTAAATGAAAGAACTCTGTCACTGCTGAAAAATGAATTCCTTTCTGATGAGGATATTCAGAAACTCAGCGGTATTGTGCTTACTGACTTTCAGTCGCTGAAAGTAAACGGACATCTAAATAACATAATCCTGCCACGTGAGGATTCATTTTCGGAACTGCCCTTCATCCTTCAGAAAGGCAATACTGTTTTCAGAGGAAGAATTGACAGGGTAATTATTAAAAACAATATTGCCGTGATTTATGATTACAAAACATTCCCTGTAAAAGATGGAGAAGTATCTTTGCTCTCTGAAAAATACAGGTTTCAGATGGATATCTACAAGGAAGCGGCAGGTAAAATACTTTCCCTGAAAACAAAAGCATATCTACTTTTCACGCATAGGGGGCTGCTGATAGAGATGTAACAGATGTTTAGCAGCTTCAGATACAAACAAATCAATCGTTTATAATCGTTCATCAACTGCAAGGGGCATAGCTAATCGGCTTCCTGCTTTAAAATCTCTTTTACCTGCTTACGCAACTTTGGGAGTTCTTTTTTTACGATGCTCCAGACAATCTTATAATCGATGCCAAAATAGAAATGAATGAGTTTGTCCCTTAATCCGGCGACCTTCTGCCATGGGACATCAGGATATTTAGCCTTGAACGCTGCTGCTATGTTTTTCGATGCCTCTCCAATTACCTCAAGATTGCGAACTACAGCATCCTGCGCCTTCCTGTCCTCAAGAAACTTCCGATAGGTCAGCCCTTTCGTGTAGAGACTGATCAGATTTATCGCCTCATTAATATCTCCGAGAAAATCCTTGTCTCTTCGTTTCTTAGACATAAATCATGCTCTTTTTAATATCTTCTGCAATATGTTTATACCTTGGATTATGAAAACTCCTCTTGAAATGCTCAAACGTTGCAACGTCAACTTTTCTCCCCAATTTTTCTTCAAGCGTGTCAGCGAGTGCAACGAACTCCAACCCCAGAGTTTTATGGAGGTCTACAAGGATATCTATATCGCTCTTTTTCTTCTGACTGCCTTTTGCGAACGAGCCGTACAGGACAATTCTTTCAACGCCGTATTTGTCCTTCAGATAGGGCAGTTCTTTTTTCAGGATTGAAATTACTTGCTCACGCGTCAGCACAGTTGTTCTTTTGGATTGTTTTTTCATTTTCCGCCTTCGCCTCCTTCAAATTTTCTGTCTATATCTTACCAATATCCGAGTTGTGATTTCAGAATTGGTATCATCAACTGCAAGGGGCATGGCGGTTTATTTAAGCAGATGCCCTTTTACTTTGTTGATAAAG
>JAZDJF010000050.1:0-4357 GCA_043804165.1 Nitrospirota bacterium | reverse complement strand
TTGATTGTGGCGATCCGCTTTCCATCAGCGTGCATCTTGACCCTGAGCTTTTTTATGTTCAGGATAATGTCCACCACATCTTCTTTAACGCCGGTAATGGATGAAAGCTCATGAACAGAACCGGTTATTTTTACTGCTGTTACTGCCGCGCCTTCAAGGGACGACAGCAAAACTCTCCGCATGGAGTTTCCAAGTGTTGTCCCGAAACCGCGTTCTAACGGCTCCGCTACGAGCTTGCCGTAGGTGCTCGTTAATGTCTCTTCATCAAACTCACTGTTTTCAGGTAACTGAAAGCCTTTTTTCTTTAAATCCATATAAGGCCTCCCACGCCTCTTTTATTTTTAAAAATCTACTTTGAATAAAGTTCAACTATCAACTGTTCCTGAACAGGCAGCTGCATCTCTTCCCTGGAGGGGATATGCAGCACTTTCCCTTTGAAGCTTGCGCTGTCAACCTCAACCCATGCAGGAATTTCTCTATTCTCAAGCCTTGACATGTTATCAGCCAGGCTCGGGATCTTTCTGCTTTTCTCCCTAACCTCAATAACATCTCCCGCCTTAACAAGATAAGAAGGGATGCTTACTGCTCTCCCATTCACAGTAAAATGTCCGTGCGTTATAAACTGTCTTGCCTCTCTTCTGTTTATCGCAAATCCCATTCTGAATGCCGCATTATCCAGGCGGCGTTCAAGAAGCTGGAGGAGTAATTCCCCTGTTGCGCCCTTCCTTCTTTCTGCCTCATGAAAATATATTCTGAACTGCTTCTCAAAAAGTCCATAACTTTTTCTTGTCTTCTGTTTTTCCCTGAGCTGGATACCGTAATCCGAGATTTTTGTACGTCTTTGTCCATGCTGACCTGGCGGATATTTCCTCCTCTCTACTGAACATTTCTCAGTGAAACACCTGTCTCCTTTGAGAAACAGTTTGTCACCTTCTCTACGGCACACTCTGCATAAAGGCCCTGTATATCTTGCCACTTTTAAACTCTCCTTCTCTTTGGAGGCTTACATCCATTATGAGGAACAGGAGTAACGTCCTTTATAAGATTAACCTCAAGTCCTGCTATCTGCAATGCCCTGATAGCTGATTCTCTTCCGGCGCCTGGCCCTTTAACAAAAACGTCCAACTGTTTCATCCCCACATCAATTGCCTTTTTAGCCGCTGACTCTCCTGCCATCTGCGCAGCATAAGGCGTTCCTTTTCTCGAACCCTTGAACCCAAGACTCCCGGCGCTTGCCCATGCAACAACATTCCCGTTAGGGTCTGTTATGGATACTATTGTATTGTTAAATGTTGCCTGAATATGCGCAGCTCCGACATTTACATGCTTCTTGTCTTTCCTTGCGCCCTTTTTCCGCTGAGCCATCAGCTATGCCTCCTTCTTTTTGCCCATGATGGTTTTCCTTGGCCCTCTGCGGGTACGGGCATTTGTCTTTGTTCTCTGTCCCCTCACAGGAAGCCCTGCCTTATGCCTTATGCCCCTGTAACACCCGATTTCCATAAGCCTTTTAATCCCCATTGTGGTCTCACGCCTGAGGTCGCCCTCGACTTTATACTCCCTGTCAATGGCAGATCTTATTTTTACAATGTCTTCGTCTGTGATATCTTTTACCCTTATGTTAGGATTAACCTTTGTCTCATCAAGTATTTTCTTTGACAAAGACCTGCCTATCCCGAATATCCTTGTTAACCCTATCTCAATCCGTTCATTCTTTGGTAAATCCACTCCAGCGATTCTCGCCATTATAACTCCTGCCTTTTAATTTTTAACTTTGTCCGCCTTGGCGGATGAACTTTTATTTTTTTAATCATCCCTGCCTCTGCTTGTGGCGGGGATTTTCGCATATTATTCTTCTAACACCCTTCCTCTTTATGACCTTGCATTTAGCGCATATTGGTTTTACAGATGAACGAACTTTCATAAAAAACTCCTTCTGGTTTTTAGGTTTCAGGTTTTAGGTCCTAGGTTTCAGAACTAACACCTGATACCTAACACCTGTTTCACTTAAACCTATACGTTATCCTGCCTCTTGTAAGGTCATAAGGTGAGAGTTCCACTGTAACCTTATCGCCCGGCAGTATCTTTATAAAATGCATCCTCATCTTGCCGGAAATATGAGCGAGAATTATCTGCCCGTTCTCAAGTTTTACCCTAAACATCGCATTTGGCAGCGTTTCAACAATCTTTCCCTCTACCTCTATATTTTCCTCTTTAGGCATTAACTAAAAAGTATAACATCTATATTATATTTTCGTCAAGATTCTTGCGTCTCCGTCAGTAATGGCAATCGTATGCTCAAAATGAGCTGAGAGTCCGCCGTCAAGGGTAACCGCTGTCCATCCATCGTCAAGTATGCTGACCTCATGTCCGCCTGTATTAACCATAGGCTCAATTGCAAGGGTCATGCCTTCCTTTAATCTCGGTCCCTGCCCTGAGATGCCAAAATTCGGGACCTGAGGTTCTTCATGAAGCGACATCCCAATTCCGTGGCCGACAAATGCCTTCACTACAGAAAAACCGTTTGCCTCAACATAATTCTCAATAGCAGATGATATATCCGAGACCCTGTTGCGGGGCGTCGCTTTATCTATACCCTTATAAAGGGCTTCCTCTGTTACCTTCAAAAGTTTTTTTGCAAGCGGGCTTACCTCGCCGACAGGTATGGTAACGGCCCCGTCTCCATAAAAACCATCCCGATAGACTCCAAGGTCTATACTTAACACATCCCCTTCATTAAGCCTCACACGAGAGGGTATCCCATGAATAACCTGATTATTCACAGAGGTGCATATACTGGCAGGGTATCCCCTGTATCCTTTAAATGCGGGTGTTCCGCCCTTTGAAATTATTTTTTCTTCTGCAAACATTTCTATCTCTTTTGTCGTAATACCGGGCTTCACAAATGCCTTCAGTCCTTCCAGTATCTCGGCAACTATTTTACAGGCATGAGCCATCTTCTCAATCTCCTCAGGAGTCTTTATGACAATCATCTTGAGATTTGAATTTTGAATTTTGTCCCGAATAAATCGGGATGAATTTGGCTTATCCCCTTCTCCCCTTTATCCTGCCCTTCTTTAAAAACCCTTCATAGGAGCGGGTAACAAGGTGCGATTCTATCTGTGAAACAGTGTCAAGCGCAACCCCGACTACTATGAGAAGTGATGTCCCTCCGAAATAAAACGGCACATTGAATCTCATTATCAAGATTTCAGGGATAATGCACACAACTGCAAGGTATATTCCACCAACAAATGTTAATCTTGACATAACCCTGTAGATATACTCCGATGTCTTCTGCCCCGGTCTTATCCCTGGGATATATCCCCCATATTTTTTAAGATTGTCTGCTATATCTATGGGGTTAAACACAATGGCAGTGTAAAAATAGGCAAAGAAAAAAATCATGCTTACATAAAGTGTTGTATAAAGAATTGTGCCCGGAGAAAGTTGCTTTGCAACACCCTGAACCCACGGTATTGCTATAAAACCTGCAATAGTCGCAGGGAACATTATTATGGAAGATGCAAATATGGGTGGAATAACGCCTGCCGTGTTTATCTTGAGCGGCAGATGCGTGCTCTGACCTCCGTATATCTTGCGGCCGACAAGCCTCTTTGCATATTGAACAGGTATCTTTCTTTGTCCTCTTTCAATATATATAATCACCCCAACTACCGCAACCACCATAACTATCAGGAATATTACAAAAAAGATGGACAGTTCACCAGCTTTTAACAGTTGATAGGTGCTGATTACCGCACTCGGGAGCTGCGCGACTATGCCTGCGAAAATTATAAGAGATATGCCGTTTCCTATACCCCTCTCTGTAATCTGTTCTCCAAGCCACATTATAAATGCTGTGCCTGATGTAAGGGTTATCATTGTAATCAACCTGAATGACCAGCCCGGATTCTGTATAAATGCGCCCTCTGCCATGCCTTCAAGACCGACGGATATTCCCAAAGACTGTATTGCTGCAATAACAACTGTTGCGTATCTTGTATATCTTGTAATCTTCTTTCTGCCGGCTTCTCCTTCTTTTGCAAGCTTCCCGATTGCAGGTATTACAACTGTCAAAAGCTGGAAAATGATGGAGGCGCTTATATAAGGCATAATCCCAAGGGCAAATATGGCAACCCTTGAAAGCGCTCCTCCTGTAAACATATCAAAGAACCCCATAAGGGCGCCTGCAGCGCTCTCAGCAAGGAATTTACTTAACTCCTCGCCTCTTATGCCTGGAGTTGGAATAAAACATCCTATCCTGTATACAATAAGGATTGCAAGCGTAAAGATTACCCTGTTTTTTAACTCAGGGACTCTAAATATATTCTGAAAATTTGAAAGGGCTCTCATAGTT
>JAZDJF010000049.1:0-2010 GCA_043804165.1 Nitrospirota bacterium | reverse complement strand
ATCCCCTATCCACAGCTCATTGACATGCTCATGCTCGAACTTCTTTCTTGGCACAGGCGGGTTGTTTTGTTTAAGGTCGTTTTCCCTGATATATTTGCGCACCGTGCCTTCGGCTACCTCCCCCACGCCAATACGTCCTTCAGCGATAAGCAGTCTGTGGATCGCTGCGCAGGAGGAGATCGGATACTGCTTCACCGCTTCCTCTAGGGCAAGGGCGAGTTCCCCCATGATCTCGACTTTCTGATTTAGCATCTAAAGAAGGCAATAAGTTCTTATAAAATATAAGGATATAGTGTATTAGCAACTATATTAACGATTTATATTGACAAAATATTGATAATATGCTACTATGTATTATCAATGAATAAGCGGTATGCAAAATTCACCATATTTCCAGAAATCAAAAAAGGGCATAAATATTACTATGCCGCAAGAACCTATCGTGAAAAGATCAATCCTGAAGATACAGGAAAGATAAGAGGCTCTGGAAAGAGCAAGGTAGTCTGCGATAAGATTTATCTTGGCACTGCCCAGGATATTTTAAGTAAGCTGTTTGATGCAAAGAAATCTCCACAGCAGGTATTGTCGAAGGAATTCGGGTTGCCCATGTCTGTTTTAAAACTCGCTCAAGATACAGGCATTATGGAAATTATTGATGAGGTATTGCCATATAAAGTGAGGGGGATTAAGGCATCTGAATTCATAATAATCTCAGCGATAAGCAAACTTCATGGCTCTATCAGCAAGGAAAAGACCGGAGATTATTTTAGCGCCACAGTTCTACCTGAAATAATGGGGATCGAAGCTGTCAATTTAAACAGCAAGACATACTGGGAGATGTTCGAGAAGATAATATCAGAAAGGCAGTTAAAGGAGAAGAAGAGGGCCTGTGGGAAGGAATTAAACGATAAGCTAAGCCTAGAAGAATTGGAGGAGCTAATAGATGATGAGAAACTGCAGAAGATAGAGGAGAGGATATGGCTTAACTTATTGCAGAAATACAACCTTTTATTGGATGTACTCTTGTATGATGGCACTAACTGTTTTACATACTATCAGGATCATACCATTAACAGCTATGGACAGAAGGGCAAGAACAAAAAGGGGAGGCACAGCTTAAGGCAGATAGGGCTATTTATGGCAGTAACAGGCGATGGATTTCCATTTATGAGTCAATTGGCATGTGGCAGTATACATGATGCCAAGATGTTTCCGACAGCGATGACAAAATTAATAAAGCGTTATCGGATGTTGATGAGTGAGGCTGCAAAGATAAAGATTGCATTTGACAAGGGGAATAACTCACAGAAGAATTTGAGATTGATTGCAGAGCAGGAATACATAGGGAGTCTCGTACCGAGTAATCACCCGGATTTAACCTCGATCGGGTTAGATCAATACACAAAATCGTATAAAGGATTCAAGGTTTATGAAGGGACAAAGGAAGTATTTGGGCTTCAGCATAAGATATGCATTACATACAACGAAGCGCTGGAAAGCAAACAGAAAAACAGCTTTTTGAGACACAAGACAAAGGCAAAGAATCTTTTACAGAAGGAATTTGAAAAGCATAAGGCAGAGGACTTAGAAGAAAGATTGAAAATGGTGCTTCATACGAACAAGATTTTGCATAGCAGGGCCTGTCGTTATCTGGATTATAAAATAGAAGACGGCAGTCTCACAATTATTGAAAATGAGAAAGAGATAGAAGGAAAAGAAAGGGCCTTTGGGAAGAATATCATTTTCACAAATAATTTAAAGGCTGAATATTCCGAGACAATAAGGACCTACAAAGAAAAGATGGAAATAGAGGATAGTTTCAAGACGATAAAAGATCATCGAATAATCTCATTTCATCCTATCTGGCATTGGACAGACAGCAAGATACGGATAGATGCATTTATAAGTGTTCTTGCCTATCTGCTGATAAAATTGTTGCAATATTTAGCAAAACAAGATGGGCTGCAGATGAGCGTTGCTTCCTTGATTACAGCCCTTAAGGGAATCAGA
>JAZDJF010000048.1:0-5326 GCA_043804165.1 Nitrospirota bacterium | reverse complement strand
GTTAAAGCCTATTCCAAAATCAAGCGCCCTTAATGCCCTTTCCTGCCCTATTGTTTCCTCAAAAAGAGGCAGATCATCTGTAGTTTTGAACTTAAATATGTCCTGATTGCAGCATTTGTAAAGTTCATCAACGCTCAGTTTTTCAGGCATTTTTACCTCCATGATAATTTCAGTTTATAGTCCATGATTTATTAATATGAACAATTTAGCACAAACAAAGAATTTAATAAAGCGATTATGCCCTTGGATGATGCTCGGTATATACCTTCTTTATTCTGTCGGTTGAAACCTTTGTATATATCTGCGTTGTGGATATGTCCGAGTGACCGAGCATCTTCTGAACAGAGCGCAAATCTGCCCCGCCTTCGAGCAGGTGTGTTGCAAAGGAATGCCGCAAAGTATGAGGCGAGAGGTTGATGCCGATCTGTTTTCCGTATTTCTTAATCGTCTGCCAGAAACGCTGTCTTGTCATTGCGCTGCCCCTGTTTGTGACAAAGAGATAGTCGGACTGTTTTTTCTTTAAGATGGCAGGCCTGAGTTCTTTTGTATATTTTTTAATTTTATCCAGAGCCCTTGAGTTTGTCGGGACAAGCCTTTCCTTTGAGCCCTTGCCCATAATTCTCAGGAAGCCCGCCTCAAGATTTACATTGCTGAGCTTAAGAGAAACAAGTTCGCTGACACGGAGGCCCGAAGAATAAAGAATCTCCAGCATTGCCGTGTCCCTTAAAAATGTAGCGTTGTCTGTCCTGCTGTCAAGGAGGGATATAACGTCTTCAAGGCTTAGAGCCTTTGGAAGCCTTTCCCACTTCTTGGGCGTCTGAAGATTTTCTGAGGGGTCTTCTTTAATGATCTTTTCTATTATCATATATCTGCAAATGCCGCGTATGGAAGATATAAATCTGCAAATACTCGGCGTTGAATAGGGTTTATCTTTCACCTCACTAAGGAAATCTAAGATATCGGCTTTTGAGAAGGAGTCAAGCCCTTTGTTTTTTGAAGTCAGAAGTTTTTGAAACAGCCCAATGTCTCTTGAATACGCTTTAACCGTGTTTTGAGACAGCCCTCTTTCCACTGACAGGTAGATAAGGAAATCTTTTAATATCTTCACGAACACTGTCCCTCCGGTTTTACCTCTCAGGCATTATGATAAATCCTTTTCCTCTTCCGTTGTCAAGTTATTCAAGCAGTCTCAGGTTGTAATTTTGTTAGTCAACACCTGTATAAAAAGGTAGGGAATGTTTAAATATCCAAATATTTTTCAATCTCCCACTCTGTAACCTGCATCTTGAATTCATTCCACTCTTTTGTCTTGATGTGAATGTACCTATTGTAGAGGTGCTTCCCCAATACATCATGGATCAACTTATCGCTTTTCAGTTCGTTTATTGCCTCGTAAAGCGAGGATGGAAGGGTATCTATATTTTTTGATGCCAGTTTCTCCTCATCAAACTTATATAAGTTTTCCTCAACAGGCTCTGATAGTTTTAGGTTTTTCTCTATGCCATTTAGCCCCGATGCCAGCATCGCAGCAAATGCCAGATATGGATTGCATGCAGGGTCAGGACACCTTAGCTCAATTCGCGCCGAATTAGGTTTATCCTCAAACCAGTGAGGAACTCTGATAAGTGAAGACCTGTTAATCCTTGCCCATGAAATGTACACTGGCGCTTCAAATCCTGTTATAAGTCTTTTATACGAATTGACAGTTGGGCATAAGACCGCTGTCATGCCCTTGATGTGATTCAATTGCCCTGCAATAAAATTATATGCTGTCTTTGAAAGTTTATACTTATCTTTTAGGTCATAAAATGCATTTTTCTTTGTCCTTATATTGAAAAGACTCTGATGAACATGCATGCCTGAACCAGACATTCCCATAATCGGCTTCGGCATAAAAGATACTCTTAATCCATGTTTCTGTGCAATAGCCTTAATTGTGAATCTTAATGTGAGCAGTCTATCGGCTGTAGTAAGGGCATCTCCGTATCTGAAGTCTACTTCGTACTGCCCAGGCGCTACTTCATGATGACAGGCTTCAACCTCTATGCCAAACGTCTCGAGGGCAGCAGTTATCTCCCTCATTATGGTATGCGATTCATTCGTGGCAAGATCAAAATATCCGTTGCTGTCCATGGGCAATAGTTTTTCATGCCCGTTCCTGAAAAGGAAAAACTCAAGTTCAGGTCCCACATTATATTCAAATCCCATATCAACTGCCATTTTTAGGGTCTTCTTCAAGATAAGTCTGGGATCCCCTTCGAACGGACTGCCGTCAGGCCTGTAAATATCGCATATAAGCCGTGCCGTATTTCCTTCGGGAGAACTCAACCATGGAATAACCGCATAAGTGTCGGGATCAGGCTTTAGATAAAGGTCGCTCTCATGAATTCTTGCAAATCCCTCAACAGAAGAGCCGTCAAACCACGCGCCGTATTTCATGATATCAGGCAGGTTCTGTACAGGCGCAGTAACTTCCTTTAGAGAACCGAGCATATCAGTGAATTGAAGATTTATAAAAATCACCTTATCCTTCTTTGCCTTTTCCAATACCTTTATCGTTTTCATCAGCTTATCGCCCCCCTCTCTGTCCTGTCCTTATTCTAACAGTATCATCAACATTTATCACAAATATTTTACCGTCTCCGATTTTGCCTGTCCTTGCGGTTTTTTCTATTAAATCAATTACCTCGCCCGCAATGCTATATGGTTTTATGACAGCCTCAAGTTTTTTCATATACCCCCCCCAATATTTCCTTAAAGTCTTTAAGTTTTGAATATTCATAAAGGGTCGACATTGCTTTGCTTACAGTTTGTATGTCTGACTCTTCAATGGCAGCAATCGGATTCAATCCTCCAACAACCACAACTCCTACTTTATCTATTCCTACAGGGATTTCCAGCAATGGCTTGTTTGGTTCTCCTATGAGCAAAATGCCGCCTATCCCTTTATTTGTTATCGTTTCAGCAAGCCTTTTTGCCTCAGCAAGACAAATAACAGGAATCTCTCTGAAACTTGCAAGTATCCTCCCATGATGCTTTTTCACCGCTCCAATGACATCGGTCATCTTGCTTCTTATGAATATCTCCAAAGGATCCAGCGATGAGCCCTCATAGCTTATAAGGGATATAAACCGTATCGGGTTTCCATTTTCAGTCTCAACCACACCGCCGAATCTTGATGTGACAGGTATGCCTGTCTTAAGAAAAATTCCATTTATCGTAACACTGCATACAGTGCCAAGTCCAATTTTGCCCTCAGGGATTAACACATCGCCGATCTTTTCTCCTCCACGGGCAAAGATTATTCTGTTGCTCATAACATAAGGAGACGAAAAAACCGGAGTTAAAATCCTGATTGCATCCTTTAGCCTTTCCTCAGGGAAATACGAAATATTCAATATCACATTACCATCAAGAGTTTTAAGGTCAAGCGTTGTCTGGTAAGACAGGGTCTCTATCTTGCTTATTATGAATCCGACCTTCTCTGAGACAAGGGCATTCTTTAACTCCTGCCTTCCTTTTTCTGTAATCTTCCTTCCTTCTTTTCCGAACACCTCTGTATAGCCGCGTTCATCAAGAATCCTCAGATGATAGCGAACTGTCCTCTCCGTAAGGTCAATGCCGTACAGTTTTAACTGCCGCGATATCTCTCTTGAGCCTACAACATCTGTATACTTTTCAAGTATCTTGAGAATGGAAAGCATTGTTTTATTCATCGTTTGATTATTTTCAGCGCTTCTTTCCTGTAAGATTCCATCAAGTACGGGATACCTGTCACCTTTGCGCATTCCTCGGTAAGAGACATCAACTCATTTCTCGTAATCGACTCAACATTAAAGCAGCGGGCCCCTGCCATCATCTGCTGTAATCCGACCTTGATTTTCTGCGAATAGCTGTAGATACCGATTGCTCCTAACGGAATATTATTGATCTCTTTACTGCCTACAAGCTTCTTTACCTCTTCATAACAGACAAAAATTTCTTCAACAGTGGAGCCATATTCACTGACATTCTTAGGCAGGTCTTGCTCTTTTATCCATTTTGCGATATTTTTGCCAACCATGCCAGGGATCATTAACGCACGACCCATGCAAACAGCCTTGGTATAAGGAGCGCCCAATGCTAAAGCCTTGAATACGCCGTCTTCACTGCTGAAGCCACCGGCAAAGGCAATATCAGGAACACGTTCCCCCCTGTCAGATAACATCTTACTGAATTCATAGGCTGCAGCATGCAGGTAAAGCGAAGGCATACCCCATTCTTCCATCATACGCCATGGGCTCATGCCTGTGCCGCCCGGAGCTCCGTCAATCGTCAATAAATCAATTTTAGCCTTGGAACTCCATTTAATTGCCATTGCCAACTCACGCAAGCCATATGCGCCGGTCTTTAGCGTGACTCTCTTGAACCCGAGTTTTCTCAGCCTGGCGACTTCAGCGTAAAAACCTTTTTCATCGATGAAGCCCATCCGGCTATGGCGCTCAAATTCTTTGATGGCTCTGTCTTTGAAAGCTGCCTGCACAACAGGATCAGACGGATCCGGAGTGATAATATAACCGCGCCTTTGTAGTTCAAGGGCTCGTTCCAGAGAATTCACTTTAATTTCACCGCCGATACATTTTGCTCCCTGTCCCCATTTCAACTCTATTGTTTCAAGTCCGTGTTTGTCTATAATGTATTCAGCAACTCCCAAACGTGTGTCTTCGACATTCATCTGCACAAGTATCTCGCCGAATCCCTGATGATAGCGGCGATATGTTTCAATCCTGCGGTACATATCCGGGGCCTTTGTGACCTTATTTTTATTATTTAATTCAAGCGCGGGGTCAATACCGCATACATTTTCACCACAGACAATTGTAACACCGGAAATCGCAGCTCCCACTGCAAAATGTTCCCAGTTTTTGCGGGCAATTTCCGTAGACCCGAGAGCACCTGTAAAAATAGGCACTTTCATCTTTACCTTTTTTGTCCAGCCGTATTCGGTTTCAGTGTTGACATTTGGGAACTTGGCTGTATCAGGGTCTCCCTTTTGACCTTTGGGAAGGCCTTTAGCTCCAAGGGCATAACCATGAATGTTCAGATGAGAATAGTCAATCGGATAATTTTTGTCGCCGCCTGCGGTTATTTCACCGAACGGCCCCGGATAAATCACCTCTCTGCCTCTGAAAGTTGATTTGAAAACTTCACAATTTCCCCTGCATCCGTCAATGCATCGAGTGCAAAGCCCGCTCATCGGTGATACACTTTTTGAACGGTTGTGCGTTCTGGTTGCGTCATTAGCATTTGGTTGCTGCAAATTCATCTGTTTTCCTCCTTTAATAAG
>JAZDJF010000047.1:0-2322 GCA_043804165.1 Nitrospirota bacterium | reverse complement strand
CCGAAAATCCATGCCGTTGCGATTCCGAGAATAGTATGAAAGCCCAGCAGGGGAGACATGCTTATGAAAACACCAGCGGCAAAGGCAACTGCCAGTCTGTGAGGAGAATCCTTGATGGTTAAAATGTTTCTGAGTCTATCTTTGAATTCCAAAGTGCTGGTATCCTATTGCCTTCAAAGGAATCTCTTTGCCTTTTGCATCAACCAGAATTCTGTCTTTTTTTGCGATTTCACCTATGCAGGTCACCTTCAAATTTGACCGTTTATTGTTTTTACTGATGACTGATAACTGATGACTGATAACTGTATTTGCCGGCGCCGTGAAAAGCAGTTCATAGTCTTCTCCGCCTGAACAGGCAAGCTTCATGGCGTCCAGTCCAAGCAGGGAAGACGCAGTTCTCATCCGGCTGGAGACAGGTATGCGCTCCATGTATATCTTTGCGCCGACTCTGCTTTCATCACAGAGCCTTGACAGGTCAATAAACAGCCCGTCGCTTAAGTCAATCATTGAAGTAGCATATCTGGTAAAATTTTTTGGATTTCTTGCCTCAGGCATTAGATGCCTCCTGATAAGAGGCTTAATAGTGTTCCATGTTAATCCGAGCCTTGAAAGTTGAGACTTAAGAGTTAAGAGTTGAGAGTTATCTCCCCCACCCATCCCTCCCCCTCGAGGGGGGAGGGTTAGGGAGGGGGTGTTCTCAATCGGAACGGTCTTTTTTATTTTCTTAAGAATCTCAAACCCGCATGCTGAATCCCCGAGATTCCCTGTTACGTATATCCTGTCTCCGGGTTTTGCGCCTGAGCGTCTTATATGCTTTTTCGCATCACCTATGAGCGTTGCTGCAATGACTATATCTTTCCTTGAGGAAGAAATGTCTCCGCCTATAAGAGAGACTCCGTATAATTTTATTGCACAGCGTATGCCGTCAAAAAATCTCTTAACAAATGACTGCTCTGTGTTTTTGTTCAATGCAATATCAAGCAAAAGGTATCGAGGCCTTCCACCCATGGCATATATGTCGCTCACATTCACAGAAACGAGTTTAAATCCGAGCTGGCAGGGTGTTATGAGGTTCAGGTTAAAGTGAATGCCTTCAACCATCATATCAGTGGTTGCCAATAAATTCTTGCCCGACGATTTTATTACTGCTGTGTCATCGCCTATGCCTACGATGACATCTTTTGATTTTACGGTAAATCTTCTGCGGATTGTTTTCAGAAGGGACAATTCACCGATCTCAGAAAGCTTCATAACAGTTATTAATACCTAAGTTGAGCGATTCTTTTTTTGTCATTATGGCTTGCCCCTATTTTGTCATTGCGGCTTGTCCGCAATCTTTCTGAACGATTCCGAATCCCGAAGCATCGGGAGAATGACAGGATAAAGGATTCCCGACAAGCGGGAATGACGGCGTTGAAAAACTGTTCACTGTTCACTTTTTCTTGTTGGTTTTCAGCGCTGCTTTAAGCACATCATCCGTTGTATCGGCAAAGATGAATGTCAGGTCTTTCTTTATGTATTTCGGAATATCTTCAAGGTCTCTTTTATTTCTTTTCGGGATAACGATATGTTTTATGCCCATTCTCTTTGCCGCTAAAGCCTTCTCTTTGAGTCCGCCTATTGGAAGCACCCTGCCTCTCAATGTCACTTCGCCTGTCATTGCGAAATCCTTTCTTACAGGTTTTCCTATGAGTGCGGATGCAATTGCAGTTGCCATTGTTATGCCTGCTGAAGGTCCGTCTTTGGGTGTTGCGCCTGCCGGGACATGTATGTGTATATCTGTTTTTGAGAAGACCTCATCCTTTATCCCAAGTGACTTAGCCTTTGAGCGGACATAGCTTAAAGCTGCCTGCGCAGACTCCTTCATAACGTCTCCGAGCTGGCCTGTTAGCGTGAGACTGCCCTTGCCCCTCATGGTAGTAGCCTCAACATAGATTATGTCGCCTCCCGACTCTGTCCATGCAAGGCCGGTTGCAACGCCGACTTCGTCTTTTTCCATCTCTTCTTCGAGAAGGTATTTTGGGATGCCGAGAAATTTATGCAGATTTCTTGAAGTTATAAGAAAATTTTTCTGTTCCCCCTCCGCTATTTTCTTTGCAACTTTTCTGCAGAGATTGGCTATCTCCCTTTCAAGGTTTCTGACGCCCGCCTCTCTTGTATATTGAGATATTATTGTAAGAACTGCAGAGTCTGCTATCTTCAACACCTTGTCTGTTATCCCATGTTCTTCAAGCTGTTTCGGGATAAGATAATTTTTTGCAATGCCGAGCTTTTCCTCTGACGTATATCCCGAGAGATGGATTATCTCCATCCTGTCGCGCA
>JAZDJF010000046.1:0-3112 GCA_043804165.1 Nitrospirota bacterium | reverse complement strand
GAGAATTCTCTGATGTCAAACCTGCAGAGAGGCGCAGACAAGAACAACCTGCTGGCAGGACTTGCATACTCAATCGTCCAGAATTACATAAACAGAGTCGTTGCAGGGAAACCGATAGGCGAAAACATATTCTTTCAGGGAGGAGTTGCATTTAACAAATCCGTTGTTGCCGCATTTGAAAAATATCTTGGCAAGAAAATAACTGTCCCTCCGAACCATGATGTTACAGGCGCAATCGGCATGGCGCTGATTGCAAAAGACCGTAACGCGTTATGCGTAAAGCGTGACAAGTCTAAAGACCGTAATGCGTTATGCGTAAAGCGTAATGAGTTAAAAGGCGCATCCATACCACCGGTCACGCATCACGCATCACGCATCACGCATCACGCATCACGTGTCACAAGTTTCAAGGGCTTTGAACTATCCAAACGTCCGTACAACATCTCATCCTTTGAATGCAAGGGCTGTCCGAATGTCTGCGAAATAAACAGGATAAAGATTGAAGGCGAAGACGGTTATCTCTTTTATGGGGGCAGGTGTGAAAAATATGACGTGAGGAAAAAGAAAACATCCTCAGAGATACCTGACATCTTTGGATTCAGGGATGAGATGTTGTGGAAGGAACACAACGACCGTAAAGCGTTATGCGTAATGAGTAATGAGTTAAAAGGCACATCCATACCACCAGTCACGCATCACGAGTCACGCATCACGGATCACGCATCACGCATCACGCATCACGCATCACGAGTTAAAATCGGCATTCCTTACATTTTCTATTTCCATGAATATCTGCCATTCTGGACAACTCTGCTGTGGGAACTTGGGGTTGACGTCCTTGTTTCACCAAAAACGAACAGGCAGATAGTAAGTCTCGGGCTTGAATCCATACTTTCAGAGACGTGCTTCCCTGTGAAGGTTGCATACGGCCACATAAAACATCTCTTAAATGAAGGCGCTGATGCATTATTAATTCCAAGCTTCATAAACCTGAACACAGAGGAGGAATCACTTGAAAGAGGGTTTGCCTGTCCTTATACGCAGACAATACCTTATTCAGCGCGGGTTGCATTTCCTGATGCAAATATAATTTCTCCTGTTGTAAACCTAAAACGCGGCAGGAAATTCATGTTAAATGAACTCTCAAAGGCATTTAAACCTTTTGGAATAAAAAGTGTGCGGATAAAAGAGGCATTGCCTATTGCAGAAGAAGCGCAGAACGAATTCCAGAGAGCAATAAGTGATAAGGGAAGGGAAATATTAAACAGGATACAGGATGCAGGATACAGGATGCAGGATAAAGAAAATCAGGAATCATGCATCATGCATCATGCATCGCCTGTGATAGTTATCGTCGGACGCGACTACAATTCATTTGACAGCGGGATGAACCTTGAGATACCGAAAAAACTTGCGGCCCTTAATGTTTTGGCTGTTCCGATGGATTTCCTCCCGCTGAATGATCATTCTATAGCATCTGAATGGCCGAATATGTACTGGAGGTCAGGGCAGAGGATACTGAAGGCTGCGAGGGTGATAAGAGAAAAACCAAATCTCTTTCCCCTTTATATAGGAAACTTTTCATGCGGACCTGACTCGTTCATATTGAAATATTTTAAAAAGGATCTGCAGGGCAAACCTTTTCTTCATATTGAGATAGACGAGCATAGCGCTGATGCAGGAGCAATAACAAGGTGCGAGGCATTTCTTGACAGCATAGGGCAGCAAAGCAGTAATGCGTTAAGTGTAATGCGTAATGAGCTAAAGGCTAAAAGCAAAGACGCATCACGTATCACGTATCACGTATCACTTAAAAAGCGCACTGTTTACATTCCCATGATGTCTGACCATGCATTTGCGCTTGCCGCTTCATTTGAACGCTCAGGCGTGCCTGCAGAGGTATTGCCTGAATCAGACAAGGAAACCACTGACATCGGCAGGAAATATGTTTCAGGAAAGGAATGTTATCCGTGCGCTGTGACAACAGGCGATATGCTCAAGAAAGTTTTATCTTCTGATTTCAAACCGGCCGAATCTGCCTTCTTCATGCCCTCAGGTTCAGGCCCGTGCAGGTTCGGTCAGTATAATGTATTTCACAGGATGGCGCTTGATGACCTTGGTTACACTCATGTGCCTATATTCTCGCCAAATCAGGATATTGAGTTTTACAGAGACCTCGGCATAGTCGCCAAGGATTTCGCGCTCAGGTCATGGCAGGGGATAATTGCCATTGAACTGCTGACAAAATGCCTGCATGAGACAAGACCCTATGAAAAAGAAAACGGCTCGGCAGATTTTATTTACAGGGAATATCTCGGAGAGATATATTCCTCGCTGAAAGGAATTAATGGAAAAGTTGAAGGCCTTCTTAAAAGTATGCGGAGGGATTTTCAAAATCTACTCCCGAGCAGCTCGGGACAAAAAGACAGGAAACCTCTGATAGGAATCATAGGCGAGATATTTGTAAGAAGCAACAAGTTCTCAAATGAAGATATTGTAAGGAAGATAGAGACTCTCGGCGGTGAGGCATGGCTTGCGCCTGTTGAGGAATGGATATATTATGTAAATCACATGGCTTCTCAAAAAGCCTTGCTAAAAAAAGCATGGTCTGATAGTATGAATACTCTTTTAAAGACTTTCTTTCAAAAAAGGATAGAGCACAAATACGCAGGATATTTTTCAGGTTTCCTTAAAACCCTGAAAGAACCGGAAACAAAAGAAATAATAAAAAAGGCGTCTCCATATCTTCACAGTTCTTTTGAAGGAGAGGCCATACTGAGCATAGGCAAGGCAGTTGACCTCATAGAAAGAGGCGCCTCAGGCATTGTGAATACAATGCCGTTTGGATGCATGCCCGGCACAATAGTAACAGCGCTGATGCAGGGGCTGAATAAAAAATACGGAGTTCCTTTTATAAGCATCCCGTATGACGGGACTGAATCTCCGACAACAGAGATACAGCTTGAGGCATTTATGCATCAGGCAAAGGAAAATTTAAGAAGGAGGTGAGTTAGTGGGTAGTGCTGTTAAGTGGCGCAAGAAAAAGATGAACAAGCACAAGCATAAAAAACTTCTCAAGAAGACAAAACATCAGAGAAGAGCTAATAAATAG
>JAZDJF010000045.1:0-2253 GCA_043804165.1 Nitrospirota bacterium | reverse complement strand
CAACTGGGAAATACATCTTGCTTATGTTGACCCCGTTAGAAAAGATTTTTCTAACGGGGTTGATGGCCCGGAGGCAATCTTTGTGACATCTGACAAGCAAACCTCAAGATACGGCATCGCAGTTGACATCGGCACAACAACGATTGTCGTATATCTCATTGACCTTTCTGACGGAAAACTCGTTGATGTGGGCTCAACATACAATTCGCAGATAAGATACGGCGACGATGTTATTACAAGGATAGTCCATGCAACAGAAGGTCGTTGCGACTCGAAGCCGAGCGGCGGGCTTGAAGAATTAAGGGAAACTGTCACGGATGATATAAACACCATCACCGATACTGTTATTGAAAGGCATGGCATAAATAAAGAACACATAGAATGCGCTGTAATCTCAGGGAATACAACCATGTCTCATATATTCTGGGGGCTTGATCCCGTACATATCAGGGAAGAACCGTATATACCTACTGTCAATTCCTTCCCTTTGTGGAAGGCCGGGACAGCAAGACTTCATATTAATAAACAAGCGCCTGTTTATACTTTGCCGTGTGTTGCAAGTTATGTCGGAGGTGATATTGTCTCAGGTGTGCTTGCATCAAAGATGCACAGAAACCATGAGACAGCATTATTCATGGACATCGGCACAAATGGAGAGATTGCCATAGGCAACAATGAATGGCTTATAACAGCAGCATGCTCTGCGGGCCCCTGCTTTGAAGGAAGCGGGATAAAACACGGAATGAGGGCAACCGAAGGCGCAATAGAGGCTGTAAAGATTGCGCCTGACACATTTGAGCCTTCTATCTCTGTTATCGGCAATACTGTGCCAATCGGCATATGCGGCTCAGGAATGATAGACGCAATATCAGAGATGTTCCTTTCAGGCGTCATAGACCAGAAAGGGAAATTTGTGCGTGAAATAAAAACAGGCCGCATAAGAGAAGGGGATGAAGGCGCGGAATTTGTCCTCCATAAAGGGGCAAAAGATATTATCCTGACAGAAGTTGACATTGAGAATATCATGAGGGCAAAGGCAGCGATTTATGCAGGGATATCATCGCTTATAAAAGAAATTGGGTTCACGCTGGACAATATAGAGCGCGTATATATCGCAGGAGGGTTCGGCAATTATCTGAACGTTGACAAAGCTGTAATAATCGGAATGCTCCCTGACATTCCAAAGGAAAAATTCAGATTTTTAGGCAACACATCAGTCGCAGGGGCGTATCTGTGCCTACTCTCAGAAAAACTCAGGAAAGAGGCGGAGGATATTGCCCGGAAGATGACATACATGGAGCTTTCAGTCTCAAGGAATTTTATGGACGAATATATGTCTGCCCTTTTTCTGCCGCACACCGATATGGCGCTATTCCCGACAGTAGAAAAACTGCTGAAATGATTTATAATATTTTATGAAGTTATTGATGCACATCTGCTGCGCAAACTGCAGTCTCTATCCTGTCAAAAAACTAACTGAAAGGGGCGTTTCCGTAACCGGACTGTGGTTTAATCCCAATATTCATCCGTATACAGAATATGCCCTGCGGCTAAACGCCGTAACCCAGCTCCAGAAAGCATGGGGACTTTCCATTGAATATATAGATTACTACGGCATCAAGGAATTCATACAGAAGACAGGAAACGGCGGCGAGAACCGTTGCAATGCGTGCTATGAGATGAGGCTTGACAAGACAGCCCAAACAGCTAGAGAGATTGGCGCTGACGGTTTTACAACCTCGCTCATTATAAGCCCCTACCAGAAATTTGATGTTATAATAAACATTGGCAGGGAAATGGAAAAAAGACACTCTGTGGAGTTTTTCATTGAAGACTTCAGGCCCGGCTGGAAACAAGGGGTTGAGCTTTCAAAGGAACTCGGGCTTTACAGGCAGAAATATTGCGGCTGCATCTATTCCGAGATGGAAAGATACCTTAAAAAGGTTAGAAGTTGAGAGTTGAGAGTTACAAGTTAAGAGTTAAGAGTTCGGGAGGAAGTGAGATGACAGGTTTCAGGTTTCAGGTTTTAGGTTTTAGAGCAGGATGGTTTTCATTTTTTATTCTTATCTTTATTCTGGCATCTGGCATCTGGCATCTGGCGCCTAATGCGTCTGCCGACACAATAAGAGTGCTTATCTTGGATGAAGACTCCCCGCGCATTCCTGCAAAGAATGAACCTCTGGAGAAAGTCAGCGAAAAGATAAAAGGCGATTTTCTTACCGGCGGTGTTCATTACAGGGGTGAGATTGAGGT
>JAZDJF010000044.1:0-2972 GCA_043804165.1 Nitrospirota bacterium | reverse complement strand
TTACGCTTTACGCATTACGGCTTTTCATCGCCCTTTCTATTTCTCTGTCAGCTTCTTTTTTCTTGATAGCATCCCTTTTTTCATACTGCCTCTTGCCTTTTGCAAGCCCTATCTCAACCTTTGCAAAAGAGCCTTTGAAATATATCTTTAAAGGGATAAGCGAGTAACTTTTTTGCGCCACCTGCCCTCTTAATCTCTCTATCTCTTTTTTGTGCAGGAGCAGTTTCCTCGTTCTTAGCGGTTCATGATTTGTGATGTTGCCGTGGCTGTAAGGGCTGATGTGACAATTAATAAGAAAGAACTCGCTATCCTTTGCAAGAACATAGCTGTCTTTCAGATTCCCCTTCCCTTCTCTTAGGGATTTTACCTCTGTCCCCAAAAGGGCAATGCCGGCCTCTGTTTTTTCCTCTATGTGATAATCGTGGTATGCCTTCCTGTTCTGACAGACTATGTTCATTGATTATGATAACATGTCCCTCTTCCGCATTTCCTTTCTTTAAAATCCGAAGCGTCCAATTTAATTTTCATTCTCTTATGCTCTATTGTTGTCCCTACTGTAATTATTTTATTTAAGTCTTGCCTCAGCTGCCTTCCAGTCTATGTTTTTAAAGAACGCCTCTATATAGTCAGCCCTCTTTAGCCCGTAGTCAATCATAAAGGCATGTTCAAATACATCCATGATGAGAATTAGACTGCATCCTGCGGGATGGGATACGTCATGTTCATTTATCCAGAAATTAATCAGTCTTCCGCTCTGGCTGTCGTGATATAGAGCAGCCCATCCGATGCCTCTCATCGTTCCTGTTCCCTTGAAATCCTTCTCCCATGCCTCATAACTGCCGAAGCCCTCTGCGAGTTTCTTTGCGAGTTTACCACCTTTGTCCAGACCGCCCTTCCCTCCGAGGTTCTCGAAGTAATACTCATGCAGCCTCATTCCGTTAAACTCCCAGCCAAGCCTCCGCTTGAGTTCTGCAAATTCCGGTGTTCCGGTTTTCCCGTCCTTCAGCATCTGGTCAAGCGTATCCAACACTTTATTGGTGTTAGTAACATACCCCTGATAGAGTGTGAAATGGTTCTTCAGAAGCGTCTCGCTGAACCCCTCCATCCCTATGAGTTTTGCATAGTCCTTTGCTGCGTATGGCATAACCCTTACCTCCTTTTTCCCCCATGCATATTTAGGTAACTTCTTGGATGTATTACTTATTTCTTGCTGTACTTATGAACGGCTTCTACAGCCGCAATTGCGTTCTTCACAGGTGTCTCTGGAAGTATCCCATGCCCGAGATTAAATATATGTCCTTTTGCGCTTTTTCCCTTTAACAACATGTCCTGAACTTTTTTCTCAAGCTCTTCTTGGGGCAAAAAAAGCGCGCACGGGTCAAGGTTGCCCTGAACAGCCACTTTTTTGCCGAGCCTCTTTATCGCATCAGCGATATCAATCCTCCAATCAATCCCTATAACATCAGCTCCAGATTTTTTCACCTCTTTAATAATTCCGGCGCAGTTATTCGCAAAATAGATTACAGGTGTTTCAGGATGCTGCTTCTTAAGGCTGGTTACAATTTTTTTCACATATGGAAGTTCAAATTCTTTATAGTCATCAGGCGCAAGTATGCCTGCCCATGAATCAAATATCTGCACTGCCTGAGCGCCTGCAATTATCTGGCTTGAAAGGTATGAGATGACTGTCCTGGTCAGTTTTTTCATTAGATAATCAAATACTGCTCTGCCCTGAAACATCATCTTTTTTGTATTTAGAAAGTTCTTTGAGCTTCCGCCTTCAATCATGTATGTGGCAAGCGTAAAGGGAGCGCCGGAAAATCCGATGAGAGGAACTTTTTTCTCAAGCTCTTTCCTTAGAATCTTTATCGTATCCAGAACAAACGGCATTGAATCTTCAGTGTCCGGCGCTATGAGCCTGTCAACAGCAGACTTTGTTCTGACAGGTTCGCTTAAAACAGGTCCTTTTTTTTCCGAGAATTCAAGGTGCATTCCCATTGCCTCAACAGGAATGAGTATATCCGAAAAAAGTATTGCTGCATCAACGCCTAATATGTCAACGGGCTGAAGCGTTACCTTTGCGGCAAGTTCAGGGGTCTTGCAGAGAGTAAGAAAATCAACCTGCTCCCTGACTGCCTGATATTCCGGAAGATATCTGCCTGCCTGACGCATAAACCAGACCGGAGTGTAATCTACATCTTCACCGCGGCACGCTTTAAGAAATGTATCGTTCATTTTTCCACCTTCTTTTTCAATTTTTTTGGCATATAGCCGCAAAACGGTTCCTCTTCAAGATAATCGCCGTAAACAGAATAAGCCCTTGCCCTGCAGCCTCCGCAGACATTTATATACTCGCATGAGCCGCACTTGCCTTTATATTTTTTGAAATCACGAAGTTCCCTGAAGAGTTCTGAGTTTTCCCATATCTCCTTAAATGACTGCTGCCTTATATTCCCCGCAGGCTTCGGGAAATAACTGCATGGAAGCACATTGCCATCCACATCAATTAAACAGATAAGCTGTCCTGCAATGCATCCTTTTGCGCCGCCTGTTGAAAACTTCAATGTCCTTTTTTCAAACTTAGCGCCTTCCTCTTTTGATTTTTGCAGAACAACCCTGTAATAGTGAGGCGCGCATGTCGGCCTTACAAGCATATCCTTTTCATCCTTCTCCATCTGATAATGCCATTCAAGAATCTCTTCATAAGCCTCTTTGGAAATGAGCTCATTCATTATCTCCTCACCCCTTCCGGTAGGCACTATCATGAACATATACCAAGCTGTTGCGCCCAGTTCCTTTGCAAGTTTATATACCTTGGGTATCTCTTCTTGATTTCTTTTTGTGAAGGATGAATTGATGATAAATTCTATCCCGTGCTTCTTAAAAAGCCTTGCAGCATTGATTGCCCCTGCAAATGCGCCCTTCTGTTTCCTGAAGTCATCATGCACCGCCTCGTCAGAGCCGTCAATGCT
>JAZDJF010000043.1:0-4022 GCA_043804165.1 Nitrospirota bacterium | reverse complement strand
AATGTTGTCTGCTCAAGCTGTGCAGGCGACATCTGGCTTGAAATAAAACGGTTCCAGATGAGTGTGTAAAGCGCATATTGCTCTTTTGTAAGATACTGTTTTACATCTTCAGGTTTTCTATTGGCGTATGTAGGCCTTATTGCCTCGTGCGCTTCCTGCGCAGACGCCTTGCTCTTGTAAACAGGAGGCTTCTCAGGGAGATAGTCTTTGCCGAATGTCTTTTCTATGAATTTTCTTGCCCACTCCTGAGCCTCTTGTGCAACTCTGAATGAATCAGTTCTCATGTATGTGATTAAGCCGACTGCTCCCTCTTTGCCGATTTCAACTCCTTCATAGAGCTGTTGAGCGACAACCATTGTCCTTTTTGCCGTAAATCTGAGGTCACGGGCTGCTGCCTGCTGAAGAGTGCTTGTGATAAAAGGAGGATAGGGCGTTCTCTTTTTAAGTTTTTTCTCTATTTTTTTGAGTATAAATTCTTTGCTATGTAATTCCTTAACGACTGTGTCAGCAATCTCTTTATTTGGGATTAGGAATTTACTTTCTTCTTCTGGCTTTTGACTTCTGGCTTCTGACTTCTGCACTAATTTAGACAGCTTTGCCCAGAACTCCGGAGGGATTGACCCTTCAAATCGCACATTGATAGACCAGTACTCCTCTTTTTTAAATGCGGATATCTCGCGTTCCCTGTCGACAACGAGCCTTACGGCAACAGACTGAACCCTTCCTGCGCTGAGCCCCCTTCTGACCTTTCTCCATAAAAGCGGACTTAATCCGTAACCTACAAGCCTGTCAAGAATTCTTCTTGCCTGCTGCGCATCAACCTTATTCATATTAATGCGTTCAGGATACTTTATTGCCTCTTTGACAGCCTTTTCTGTAATTTCATTGAATATAATCCTGTAAATTTTTTCATTTGGAATTTGAGATTTGGAATTTGAGATTTCAGATGCTATGTGCCATGCTATTGCCTCTCCTTCTCTGTCATGGTCTGTGGCGAGATAAATCCTGTCCGCTTTCTTGGCAATCTGCTTTAACTCTTTTATGACTTTTTCCTTCCCGGGGATGACAATGTACTGGGGATCGAAATTGTTTTCAATATCAACACCCAATTCTTTTTTGGGAAGGTCTTTTATGTGCCCGATAGATGCCTTTACTATAAAATCCTTACCGAGGATTTTGTTTATCGTTCTTGATTTAGCGGGTGACTCAACAATAACTACGGAATTCATTTATTCAATTACCTCCTCCAATCAAAGCAAAATAAGCTGGATATAGCATTTGAGCGGATTTTTTGCACGCAATTCCAATAGTAAAAATTCTGATAATGAAAGCGGGCAAAACCTCGGAGCCCCGATTTTATCGGGGCGAGAATGAGCGAAAATATTATATCCAGCTTTTCTGTTCACAACGTTCATACAAGAAAAAATTTTTTTCCTTCTGCTTGCTTCACAATCCCTTTTAATTCAAGGCTGAGAAGGATTCCAAGCACCTTTTGTGCAGGCATCTTGCTTTCTCTTGAAAGCGTATCAACATGCTTAGGTTCTGCTGTCATTATATCACAAAGTCTCTTTTCCTCAACTGAAAGCTCTATGTTTGCCTTTTCCCTTGTCCGTATGTAACCCTTTAGGACAGGTGCAAGTTCTTCTATTACATCCTCTGCGCTCTGCACGAGTTTTGCCCCTTTCTTAATCAGGTCATTCGTGCCTTTTGAGTTTGCAGAATTAATATTGCCAGGCACTGCAAAAACCTCCTTCCCCTGTTCCAGTGCGCAGCTTGCTGTTATTAATGAGCCGCTGTCAGCAGTCGCTTCCACAACAAGAACACCAAGAGACAATCCGCTTATTATCCTATTCCTTTTCGGGAAATTTTCTCTTTCAGGCAGTGTGCCAGGCGGAAATTCGCTTATAACATATCCTGAAGCTGCTAATTTTTCCATTAACCCCCTGTTCTCAGGAGGATATGGCACGTCAATCCCTGAGCCCAGAACAGCAATGCTTCTGCCGCGGGAATTAATAGCAGCAACGTGCGCCAGCGTGTCAATTCCTCTTGCCATACCGCTCACAATGGTAAATCCCATAGAGGAAAGCTCGGAGGATAATTTTTCAGCGGCAAGTTTTCCATACGAACTGTATTTTCTTGAACCGACAACTGCAACAGCATATCTGTCTTCTTTCTGGATTGTCCCTTTGATGTAAAGTACAATCGGAGCGTCTTCTATATTCTTCAGCGTTTCAGGATAATCCTTATTGCTAAAAGTAACTATTTTTATGCCGCCGGCGTCAAGTTTTTTAAGCTGAGCATCTATCTTTCCCCATTCTGAATATCCTTTTATGTTTTTTGCTTTTGCAGGGCCTATGCCGTGGATGTTGGCCAGTTCTTTATACGGCGCTTTAAAGACTGCCTCGGGTTTTTTATAGATAGCAAGCAGTTTTCTTGCTGTCACAGGCCCGATATCAGGCACATCACTCAGCGCAATCCAGAATTTAGGGTCGGACATAATCTTATAAGTGTAAAGTTAAAAGTGAAAAAATAGAAGTTGTATCAATTATATTCAAGAGATTTTTAATTTTGGATTTATTTTAAGTCTTAATGCATTCAACTTTATAAATCCCTCGGCATCCCTCTGGTTATAAACCTTCTCTGCCTCAAAAGTCGCAAGTTCAGGCTGATAAAGGGATTCTGGCGATTTCCTTCCGACAACCTGACAGTTTCCCTTGTAAAGCTTGAGCCTCACGGCGCCTGTGACATTTTCCTGAGCCTCATCTATCATCGTCTGGAGCATCTTTCTCTCAGGGGAAAACCAGTATCCGTAATACACAAGCTCGGCATACTTAGGTGTCAATGAATCCCTGAGATGCATAACCTCCCTGTCAAGCGTTATTGATTCAATTGCCCTGTGGGCGATATGAAGGACTGTGCCGCCGGGTGTTTCATAAACTCCGCGTGATTTTATTCCGACGTATCTGTTTTCAACTATATCAGCCCTGCCTATACCATTCTTCCCTGCTATTGAATTAAGTTTTTCAAGAAGTTTTGCCGGAGACATTTTCTTGCCGTTTATAGCAACCGGGTTTCCTTTCTCATAACTTATCTCAATATACGCAACTTTATTCGGCGCCTTTTCAGGAGGGACAATCATGGTAAACATATCCTTTGGAGGCTCTGCCCATGGATCTTCAAGAATTCCTCCCTCATAACTTATATGAAAAAGATTTCTGTCAGTGCTGTACGGTTTAGCCTTTGTCACAGGAACAGGAATATTTTGTTTTGAAGCATATTTGATTAATGACTGCCTTGAATTAAAAGGCCATTCACGCCACGGGGCTATTACTTTAATATCCGGTTTCAGCGCATAGTAAGTGAGTTCAAACCTCACCTGATCATTGCCCTTTCCTGTAGCGCCGTGTGAGACTGCATCTGCCTTTTCTTTTTTTGCAATTTCTATTTGTTTTTTAGCGATCAACGGCCTTGCTATTGATGTGCCAAGCAGATATGCCCCTTCATAAACTGCATTTGCCCGTAACATTGGGAAGACATAATCTCTGACGAATTCTTCTTTCAGGTCTTCAACATAGGCTTTTGAGGCGCCGGTTCTCAACGCCTTTTTTCTTACGGCATTAAGGTCTTCTCCCTGGCCAAGGTCTGCACAGAAAGCAATAACCTCTGCATCGTATGTCTCCTTAAGCCATTTTATGGCAACAGAGGTATCAAGCCCTCCGGAATATGCAAGAACTATTTTAATAAAACCTCCACGAATGTGAACCCCGTTGGAAATTCCTACGGGGTAAATATAACATAATTCTGTGTTTCATTCTATCTTCAACAATTTTCTCAGTCTCTTATCCGCCCGCACAACTTCATCAGTATCATCTCCTGAAAGTTCCCACGAATATTTACCTTCGGCAGAGCGCTTCAGTTTTATCTTAACAGGCTTCTTTGGTTTTACCTGCTGTATCTCAGGCTGTTTTTTTATCTGGAAGCTGTCTTTGTCTGCGGAGAAGGCAGGACTAAAGACAAGAAGA
>JAZDJF010000042.1:0-8191 GCA_043804165.1 Nitrospirota bacterium | reverse complement strand
AAAAACTTCCGAAACTTCACTTGTTATTCTGGCACAGAATTCCTAAAAGGTCAACCCCGTTAGAAACTATTGTGGGGGCTTGCCCCGTATGAAGCGCTGCTTCTATCGGGGCTTGCTTTCTAACGGGGTCAATCCTTATTTCTTGATTTTCTTGTCTTCAGGCTTTTCCTTCGGTTTTACTTTTGGCTCCTCTTTTGGCTTCCCTTTTGATTCATTAAGCCTCGTTATAACTGCACTCGTAAGATCAAGCTCTTTCTTGGCAGAGAGAACTGCCTCGCTTCTGAATATAATCGCATATCCCTCCTCGTATCCGATAGCATCCACAATGTCACTCACGTCTTTAAGAATTGCATTTGTAAGCTCATTTTCTTTTTTCTGCAATTCTGTTCTTGCCTCAGCTACAAGCCTTTGAATATCTCTCTGAAGCTTCTCCATTTCCTCATCTTTCGCCTTCTTTGCCTCGGCAGAAAGAACGGAGGACTGCTTGGTAACCTCTTCTTCAATTTTTTCAAGAGTATTGACCTTCTCTTCTATCACTGCCTTTTTTGATTTTTCAATTGCTTCAATGTCAGCCCTTGCCTTTTTGCCTGCGTCTGATTCTGAAAATATACGCGGTAAATCAACGAAACCTATCTTGAGCGCCTCAGCCGCTGCTGCAGGCGCAACACAAAGCAGGACTAAACACAATGTTAATAGCAATATCTTTCTCATTTTTCCTCCTTGTATTTTAGGTTTCAGGTTATAGGTGTTAGGTTCCAGGCTTTACTGACATCTGAAACCTGATACCTGACACCTGATAGCTGTAATTGTTTAAAAAGCCGTGCCAAATGTAAATTCCCATTTGCTTTTACTTTCCCCCGGTTTTCTATTTAAATTATGGCCCCATTCAAGTCTTAACGGCCCTATAGGAGAAAACCATCTGAACCCGACTCCTGCCCCGTATTTAACATCCTCAATGTCCTTAAAAGAGTCAAATGCCCTGCCCGCATCAAAAAATATAACCCCTTTAAATTTCAACTCGCTGACAAGAGGGAAGATATATTCTGTGTTAAATATAATCTGTTTTGTGCCGCCTATTACGTCGCCGTTTGCATCCCGCGGCCCGCCCTCTCCGAAACCAATGCCTCTCACAGTATAAATACCTCCGACATAAAATTTTTCATAAAGAGGTAGAGGTTTGTTGAACATTCCTGTTGCATGGGCATATCGGCCTCTAAAAGCAAGGGTTGTCTCTTCTGTAACAGGGAAAAACCACGAAGAGTCAACCCCGATTTTCAGAAAGAAATTGTCCCCGCCGAGTCCTGCATAAGTAACATGTATTACGTTTCTTGAGCCTGTATGAGGGTCAAAAAAACTGTTTCTTGAATCCCTTGCGATTGCAGGCGTAATGCTGCTTGTTGTTTTTTTGCCTTCCTGATCTTTTATCCTCGCTGATGCGTCTGGAGATATATTGTGTATTGTCACACTTTCAAAGTTGTATGTTACATCTGTTTTCCAGTATTCGGACAGGCTTTTGCCCAACAACACATCAAATCCCAGGGCTTTTTTGTCGAATGCAGAATACTTTCTTGTTGTATTATAAACACTGGTTCCGAACAAGAGAGGTTTGTCCAGAAACCATGGGTCCCTGTATGCAAGTTCATAAGACGTGCTTCTGCCGCCGAATTCCCCTTTTAATTTTATGAGCCGCCCTGTTCCGAATAGATTGGCCTGCGTGACATCAGCAGTGGCTATAAACTTGTCAACAGAGCTGTAACCGCCGCCCACGCTGAGAAAGCCTGTCGGCTTTTCCTTTCCCTTCACATCAATGTCCACAAGTTTGTCCTCAGGTTTCGGCTTTGGCTGCATATCAACAGTTTCAAAGAAATTAAGGTTACTAAGCCTCTCATAACTCCTCTTCAGGAACGTGCTGTTAAACGTGTCTCCTTCATCAAGCCTGATTTCCCTTCTTATAACCTTATCCCTTGTCTTGATATTGCCTGATATGTCTATCCTGCCTATCTTATAAATACCCCCTTCATCTATCTTGAAGGTTATCTTAACCTGTTTTGCAGCATCATCAGGCACAATGTCAGGAGCAACACTCACAAGTGCATAGCCCTTCTCTGAATACATCTCTCCGAGCGCAGCCACATCACTTCTCAGCATTGACCTGCTGAATATATTCTTGGGGGCAGATTTTATCTTTTTCCTCAATTCGCTTTCGGGGAACGCCTTATTCCCTGCAATATCCACAGAAGATATTCTGTATTGCTCTCCTTCAGAGATCATAATTGTGATTATCATGCCTTTTTTGTCCTCTGTAAGCTGGATTTTAGGATCAGCTACAGCAGCATTTATATGCCCTTTATTGAAGTAGAGGCTTCTTATCCTTTCAATATCAACACTCATCTCGCCTTTTCTGTAATATCCGGATGATGTTACGAATGAGAACAACCACCATTCGCCTGTTTTTATCGCTTTTTTTATTTCCTTTTTTGAGACGGCCTTGCTGCCTTCAATTACTATGGACTTTATCTTGACCTTAGGGCCTTCCTCTATTTGATATGTAAGCGTAACCTCATCATCATTCACCTTGTTCACAACAGGGACAATTTTTGACAGGTAGTAGCCTTCCTCTTCATAGAAGGCACGAAGCTTGTCGGCATTATCCTGTATCAGGACAGTATCTGCTATAGAGTTTGCCGTTATTGTTATCTTCTCTTTCAGGTCTGAATCTTCCTGCTTCTTATTCCCCTGAAAGTCTATACTTATAATAGTGGGTTTCTCTTTTATCAGGTATATAACCCTTACACCGCCTTCAAGCGGCTCTATCTCAACCTTTACATCGTCAAAATAGCCCATTTTATAAATGTCTTTTATGTCATTTGTAGTCTTCTCCGAAGAAAGCGGTTCTCCTGTTTTCTGCGTTATCTTGGATTTCACAGCGGCTTCCTCTGTCCTCTTAAGCCCTCTTACCTCCATAGAATTCACCAGAGGCAGAGAAATTTCCTGCGCTGAGATGCTGTCTGCATTGCCTACAAACACAGCAAGCATAAAACAGAGAGGCAGCAAAACCGATCTTCTCACTCTCCGCCTCCAAATAAAGATATTGCTGTTAGATTTTTTTGACTGATTCACTGCACCCTCTTAACTGCATATGCTCTATAGAATATGTTAAGCATGACCGCTGCTGGCATCAGCGTGTTAGTATAGCTTTCTAAAAGGGCGCGTGTAAATAAAAAAATTTAAACAATATTTCTGCTCTTCAGGTTAAAATTGAGATTGCAATGACCTCACATAGAGTAAAAGTTCAGGAAAAGGATTACGGCAAACGTATAGATATTTTAGCCGTTGCTGAAACAGGGATTACCCGTTCACAGATACAGAGACTCATAAAAAAGGGGTTTCTGCTTGTTGACAGCAGGACTGTACGCCAGAACTACAGGGTAAAGGCAGGTGACGTTATCGTATTAACTGCCGAAGATGAAAAACGGGAACATCTCATTGCAGAAGCAATCCCTATTGAAATACTCTACATGGACCGACACCTTGTTGTAGTAAACAAACCATCAGGCATAGTGGTTTATCCGGCTGCCGGACATAGCAGCGGCACATTGATGAATGCCCTCTTCCACCACTGCAAGAAACTTGAAGCGCCGGGCGGCCCGCTGAGACCCGGCATTGTGCATAGGCTTGACAAAGACACATCAGGAGTGATGGTCGTTGCTCTTGACAGCGCCGCATACTACAACCTTGCAGAGCAGTTTAAACAGCGGACAATAAACAGAAGATATGTTGCGCTTATCTACGGGAACCCAAAAGAAAACAGCGGCCAGATCAGCCTTGCCATCGGACGGTCTGAGTCTGACAGGAAAAAGATGTCAACAAGGGTAAGAAGAGGCAAAGAGGCGCTGACAATATGGAAGGTAATTGAAAGATTCCGGCAGGCATCATTGATTGAGGCAAAACTGCGGACAGGAAGGACACACCAGATACGCGTCCACTTTGCATCCATCGGACATCCTGTGCTTGGAGACCGCACTTACGGTAAGAAGATTGAGATGGAGACAAGAGAAAGAGGAAAACTGGCATTTCCACGGCAGATGCTTCACGCTGAATCTCTCGGATTTATTCATCCTGTCACAGGAGAATACCTTGAATTCCACAGCCTCATGCCGGATGATATGGAGGAAAGTATAAAACAGCTAAGAGGCTAAAATTCCTTCTCTATTTTAGGGATTGTGGTCTTAAGGACAAATCTGCCCTTTCCTCAACAGGCATACCGTCCGAGCTTATTATCATAGCAGAAACTGCGCCGTCAACTTTTCCGACTGTTTCCTTAAGAACTTCTGAAAAACTCATCCTTGTTCTCCCTAATCCTTTCACCAAAGGTTTCAAGCTTATCAATTACCACTTCCTTATCTTTCCCAAGTATCTTGAACAGCATCCTTAATTCTTCAACCTTCTGCATAACATATTTGTCCTGTGGATTAGCAGACAACATCTCCCTGTAAATGCTCATTGCCTTCAGGTAATTACCTTCTGATATTGACAGATCTGCGTCCTTCAGGCTATATCTGTCTTTGTCTTCCTTTTCAGGCAGCCTCTCTGCTACAGACTCCTTTTCTTCCTTGAACGCCTCAAAAGAAGAAGGAGCGGCATTGCCCTGCACTGTAAATTCTTCAGTAGGAGGTTCCGGCGCTGTTATGCCCTCCTCTTGTACATGACCTCTCTGAAGCGTCTCAAGATTTGAGACAGCGTCATCATCAAGAGGATTCAGTTTGAGCACTGCCCTGTATTCTCCTATTGCCCTTTCTTTTTCTCCTGAATCCCTGTATATCTCGGCTAATTTCTTATGCGCAAACAGGTTATCAGGTATCGCTGATATCACCTTCTCGAATTCTTCCTTTGCCGCAGACGCCATTTTTTTCTCAAGATATATCTTGCCAAGCGACACCCTTGCGCTTGTATATCCCGGCTGGCTGGCGATTCCGGTCATCAGGACAGATATGGCCTCATCAAGCATCCCTGTTTTTCTGTATTCTTCAGCAAGAGGGACGAAAAGCCTTGAGTTGGGATCCTTCTTCACTTTCTCCTTTAATTTTTCAATATCTTCAAGCGCCATATTATATTCAAAAAAGCTTAACAGAACATCTGAAAAAGTTCAAGCTCATACTGTTACTTCCACACCCCCTCTATTGTCACACCGCAGCTTAAACACTTCCCGTCTTTTATCCTGCTTTCTTGAATGCTGAAGCCGAATCTCTGAATAAGCAGTTCCCTGCAATTCGGGCAATAGGTATTCTCGCCGCCTTCGCCCGGGACATTCCCTTCATAAACATATTTAAGCCCGGTATCAAAGCCCATCTGCCGCGCCCATCTCAGCGTCTTGATAGGGGTGCGCGGCGCATCTGTTAACTTATAAGTTGGATAGAACTGTGTTACATGCCACGGAATTGCAGGGTCAACAGATTTTATAAATTCAGCAATGCTCTTTAAGTCTTCCTCCGCATCATTATAACCAGGAATTATCAATGTTGTGACCTCCACCCATACGCCAAGCTCTTTCATAAGTCTTATCGTATCCCTGACAGGCTCGGCCTTTGCCCCGCATACCTCCTTGTAAAACTTCTCGTTGCCCTTGAGGTCTATATTGTTGCCGTCAAGATACGGCGCTATCAGCCTTGTTGCCTCCGGAGTCGTGTAGCCGTTGCTGACGAATACATTCTTTATGCCCTTTCCTTTTGCAAGTATTGCACAGTCATACGCGAATTCAAAAAATATTGTGGGCTCTGTATATGTATAAGATATGCTCTTGCATCCATTTTCCTCCGCAGCCTTTACTATCTCCTCCGGAGACACAGACTCGCCTGCTATTTCTCCTCCGTGTTCTTTAGGATACTGCGATATCTCAACGTTCTGACAGTGTTTGCACCTGAAATTACACCCGACTGTCGCTATGGAAAAAGATGTTGAGCCGGGATGAAAATGGAATAAGGGCTTTTTCTCTATGGGGTCTATGTTCGTAGAGATGACCCTTCCGTATACAAGGCTGCATAGCGTCCCTTCTCTGTTTTCTCGCACAAAGCATATCCCCCTCTTGCCCTCATTTATCACGCACCTGTGGCTGCAGAGAAAACATCTCACCTTTTTATCGCCGAGTTTCTCGTAAAGCATTGCCTCTTTCATAATTGAATTATAGCAGAACATCAATTGACTTAAAAGATGCAGATGTGCAAAATAAAATAATACATGCGGAGGTAAAAAGATTCTGGTCAATGACAAGATAAAAGAGGTAAGTCCTGCGTGAAGATTAATTTTACAAAGATGCACGGCCTCGGCAATGACTTCATCCTCATTGACTGCATCAAGCAAAAGCTAAAAACTCAGGACTCAGAACTCAAAGGTCTAAGCAGAAAACTCTGCCACAGGCGGTTCGGCATAGGCGCTGACCAGATACTCCTGCTTTATCCGTCCAGAACCGCTGATTTCAAGATGCGGATATTTAACGCTGATGGCAGCGAGGTGGAGATGTGCGGCAACGGCATAAGATGTCTTGCTAAATATATCTGGAGCAGAAGGTTATCAGGAAAAGCCATTCTTAATATTGAAACACCCGCAGGCATAATAAAGTCTGAAAAAAAAGGCGATATGGTAAGGGTTGACATGGGTGAACCGATATTTGAGCCTGAAAAAATACCGGTTAAAACAAGTTCAAAGTTCATCCCGAATAAGTCGGGACAAAGTTCAAAAATAAAAACTCCTAACTCTAAACTCCTAACTCCTAACTCCAAACTGATTATTGACTACCCCTTAAGAATTGAAGACAGGGAGTTCAAAATAACCTGTGTTTCAATGGGCAATCCTCATGCTGTAATAGTTGTTGACAATGTTATGGATTTCCCTGTAACTTATTACGGGCCGCTGCTCGAAAAGCATAAGATTTTCCCTAAAAGAGCTAACGTGGAATTCATAGAGATATTGGATTCCTCGGAGCTAAAAATGAGAGTATGGGAAAGAGGCTCAGGCGAGACAATGGCATGCGGCACAGGGGCATCTGCTGTTGCTGTTGCCTCAAATCTAAAAGGGCTTACAGGGAAGAATGTTATAGTACGTCTCGCAGGAGGAGATTTAATTATTGAGTGGGCAGAAGACAATCATGTTTATATGACAGGCCCTGCAGTTGAGGCATTCACAGGGCAGATAGATATTAGTTTCAGGCCGATGGCTCGTAGAGGGGTAATTTGATGTTTGAGCAAAGGCAATTTGAACGAAAACCTTATACCGAAAATCTTTATTGCGTTGTGAGTATTTTTGACATCATAGACACAAAGATATTGAACCTTGTGGCAAGGGGGGTTGATACCAGCGAGGGCGGAATAGGCATTAAGACAGACTATCCGCTTGAGCCTGGCCATGTGCTGAGACTTCATAATAGCGGCTTACCCAAAAAGTTCGGATTTGTCAGCTGGAGCAGGAAGGGAGAAATTAAAGACATATACAGAGTCGGCATAAAGTTTGTATAAACATAGAGAGGAGGCGAATATGTTTAAGGGCTCAATAGTTGCGATAGTCACGCCTTTTAAAAAAGGCAAGGTTGATGAAAAGGCTTTATGCAATTTAATAGAGTGGCATATAAAGCAGGGGACAAAGGCCATTGTTCCGTGCGGAACTACCGGAGAATCAGCAACCCTTGACTATGATGAACATTACAGGGTAATAGAGATAACAGTCAAGACGGTGAATAAACGCATCCCTGTAATTGCAGGGACAGGGGCAAATGCCACTGATGAAACAATAATGATAACAAAGAAAGCAGAGAAGGTTGGAGCTGATGCGGCTTTGCTTGTCTCTCCTTATTACAACAAGCCCACACAGGAAGGCATCTACAGGCATTATAAAGAAGTGGCAAAGGCTGTTGATATTCCAATTGTCCTTTACAACGTGCCCGGAAGGACTGCATCCAATATCCTGCCTTCAACAGTTGCTCGCCTGGCAGATATTAAAAATATAGCTGCCAGAAAAGAGGCAACAGGAGACATGAAACAGGTAAGCGAGGTTATAAGGCTGTGCGGAGATAGGATATCGGTTATCTCAGGCGATGACTTTACAACACTCACACTCCTTGCGCTCGGCGGAAAGGGCGTAATCTCTGTTTCTGCGAATGTGGCTCCGAAGGATGTTTCAGACATGTGCGCTGCATGGGAAA
>JAZDJF010000041.1:0-8025 GCA_043804165.1 Nitrospirota bacterium | reverse complement strand
ATATGGTGATAATATCTTCCCAAGGATTAATGTATTTCAGTTGAAACAAACGCGGGTCTTTAGCTGGCTGCTATTCATTTCGATTTGAAAGTCTCTCCGCAAGAAAATCTCGACGGTGTTTAGTACGGAATGTACGTCTCGCAGCTAAGTCAATCGTTTCGTGATGAACTCTCATCCATGCGGCATTGTTATGAGCACGTGTTATAGGGAGAACTAAACGCCCGTCCCTGCTCTTGAAACTATTTCTTTGGATGGGAAAGTCGCGCCACCACATGAGCATGTAGTGTGAGGAATTTATGAAGTAATCGACGATACACCTAACATCGTCTGACAGGTGTAATGCCTTTTTTTTACACTTTATTTCAGCTTTTCGATTTTATCGAGTATTTCGGTGATTTTATCGGTTATAAGCTTTATCGCCTTTTTCCCTTTTTCTGCTGATGCCTTTTTCGGATTTCCCCATACACCGCCGGGCCAGTATTTCACTTTATCCTTTACACTAAATGGTTTGGGAATTTTAGGATACTCCTCAGCCGCCCTACCCTTTACCAACTCAGGGGATAAATAAAGCATCATCGACGTCTCCAGTTCACCTGCGTGAGAATCATAAATAATAAGGGACGTGGAGCTTGTCTAAAAACTACCACTGTTTCTCTCCTGCAAATATGATAAATTAGAAGCACAAAATATTTGAAGGAGGTTATCTGATGCCTTTAAGACCTTATGAACAAGACCAGATATTTCTCCTTCCTCCAAGTCTGAATGAATGGGTAAGAGATGATAATCCCGCGAGAGTATTCTCAGAGATAATAGACGGGCTGGATACATCTGCATTCAGACAGGCTAAGGATGAAGGTCGTCCTGCTTATCATCCTGCGATGATGATAAAAGTGCTTTTATGGGGATATGCCACAGGAGTCCGCTCAAGCAGAAAGATAGAAGAAAAACTTGAACAGGATGTAGTGTTTATGTGGTTGGCAGGATTAGAGAAGCCTGACTTTAGAACCCTGTGCCTGTTCCGTACAAATAACAAAGAGGCATTAGAGAAAATATTTACCGATGTAATAATAGTAGCCCAGTCAATGGGGATGGCAATACTGGGTCTTATTGCATTAGATGGCAGCAAGGTCAGGGCAAACAGCGGCATTAATACGTTCAAAAAATTAGGGGATTGGAAAGAGCTGCTAAAAGAGGCAAAAGGCAAAGCACAGAGGATAATAAGCGAGGCTGAAAACATAGACAAAGAGGAAGACAAAATACACGGCGATAACAAACGCGGAGACGAACTCCCTAAAGAGATAAAAAAGGCGCAAGACAGGATTGAGAAAATAGAAGCGCTTATTAAAAAAGCACATGAGTTAGGAAAAGGAGACGACTCGAGGATAAGCATGACAGATGCAGAGTCCAGCTTCATGCACAAGGGCAACACCTCAATCCCTGCCTTCAATGCCCAGCTTGCCGTGACCGAGGATCAACTTATTGTATATGCTGATGTAACAGCAGAACCTGTTGATGTAAATCAGACAAAAAGGGCGATAGAAGGAATAAAGGAAACAATCAAAGATAAACCTGAAATATTGGTTGCTGACACAGGCTATGCAGGAGGAGAGAATTTTAAATATTTAGAGGACAACAAAATAGACGGATACATTCCCTCAGAAGACGAGAGGCATATAGGCAGCAAGAAAAGACAGAAGGTAATGGAACACTTATTTGCAAAAGAAATCTTCGTGTATGATGCGCACAAGGATAAATATACATGCCCACAAGGTGAAACATTAATGCCGGTAGCAAGGACACAATTCAAAAGCAAGTATAGCAAGAGAGACATTACCACATATAGAACAGAACGGGGAACATGCGCCGCTTGCCCTCTGAGGGAGAAATGCACAACGAATGTAAAATTAGGCAGGGCGATAACGAGAAATGGATATGAAGAGTACAGAGAGCGAATGAGCACAAAGATAAATACCGCTGAAGGCAGAGCGATTTACGGAAAACGAAAATGTTTGGTAGAGCCAGTGTTTGGGCAGATGAAGACAAGAAACGGATTCAGTCAATTCCTTCTGAGAGGATTAGAGAAAGTAAAGCTTGAGTGGAAGATAGTGGCAACAGCCCATAACCTGTTGAAGATAACAGCAGCGATAATGAGGAAAGAACGGATTCTTCCAGCCTTAGGCTGAGATTAAAAAGACAGAAAGCTTTTTATGTTTTTTATGAAAAGGAATTTTGCTTGCTCAAAAATTGAAAAGGAGTTTTTGGACAAGCTCAGTGTCCCTATGTTTTACTCTAATTCCTCTATTTTTTACCTACCACAACATAGGGACGAATCTTCTCAAGTTTTTTTGGGCTAATTCCTTTTACTTTGAGCAAATCATCTACGGTTCTATAGGGGCGACCGTCTATAATTCTTTCAGCAAAAACAGGACCGATTCCTTTGATAGATTGAAGTTCTTTTTCAGTGGCGGTGTTTAGGTTAAGTAAGCCTTGTGGGGAGTTGGCTTTTTTCACTTGGTTCTGTAGTTCCTGCAATTCCCGATCTTCACTGCGTTGTTTGGCACGAAGTTCAGCAATTCGATCAGAATCACTCTCGGACCAAATGCCAACACGTTTCAAAATGGCCGAAATCTCAAAATCCCGAAGTCTTTCAATCATTTCAGCACGTGATACTCCATCGGGTGTTTTCCTGCCTATGCCGTGAGTACGGGCAAGGCCATTTTTAACAAGTAGACTCGCCAAATCATCTCCGTCAGTAGTAGTGATGAATCCATATACTCGGCCTTTGGATGACCTTCCTAACGCACTTGCAAAAGCTGTATGAACAGTAAAAGGTTTAGCAAGGATACTTTCAGCAAAAGTTTTTGCTTCATTGCCAAAATGAATAGTGCGTTCTGCACTAGGCAATCCGAAATAGCGCATTTGTTCCCTTACTCGCTGCGCATCGCTTTTAGAGCCGACTGAAGTTTCAGGGCAGTCAACAAAATAAAGCCTCACATGGAAGGATTTCCCATCAGCTTCCACAAAGAAGCTGTCTCCATCATTTGCTGGATTACTTACCAATCTCGCATTGGAAAACATCTGCAAATCACCAGCATATGATGGAAAAAATCCTCCAAACATCAATACTGCTGTCAAGAACAGAGACCTGGTGAGCAATTTACTCAATCCGTTCATAATGACTCGATTTGATTGTTTGCCTAACAATTAATATGCGACTTCCTTTTTCTGACTATATGAAACACTATAGCACAAAGGGGAAAGTTAAGGAAGACAAATTTTAATAAAAGGCAGCCTTGAAAGAGCATTTAATCCGAACGAAACGCCTCTGAAAAATATCCCCTGATTTTTGTGTTACTCTAAATTATGTCTGAATTCCTTTACCCCATTAGAAAGAAAACCCATCCTTTTGGGTACATTAAAAAATATATATGAGACCTGTTAGTGGAAAAAACGATTCGGGAGCAAAATTTAAAGCCATATCCGAGCTTTCTAACGGGGTGTACATCCACATCCCTTTCTGCATTAAGAAATGCCTTTACTGTGATTTCCTTTCCGTGCCTTACAATGAATTACTTGCAAAGGCATACACAGATGCCCTATGCAAAGAGTTAATTCTGAAAAAAGATGATGCAGGGAAGTTGAAGACGGTTTATGTGGGAGGAGGGACTCCGTCTATTTTGCCTGAAGAATGTTTCAGGCAGTTGTTTAAATGCCTTAAGGAGAATTTTAAATTCTCTGATTTGCCTGAGATTACTGTTGAGGCAAATCCGGGAACTATTGATAAATCAAAGATAGATACAATGCTTTCCCTTGGAGTGAACAGATTAAGTATTGGTGTCCAGTCATTCAATGATACTGAATTAAAGACACTTGGAAGAATCCACACATCTGATGAGGCATTAAAGGCAATAGAGACAATCAAAAACTCAGGCATTAATAATTTTTCAATAGACCTGATATACGGAATTCCGGGGCAGGCTCTTGATTCATGGAAAAAGACCATATCAAAGGCAGTTGAGCTTTCTCCTGCGCATATATCTTCTTATGAACTCACTCCTGAAAAAAATACTCCTCTATACAGGCTGATACAATCAGCTGAAATTAAGATGCCTGACGAAAATCTGGTTTTATCAATGTATGATTATGTTATAGAACATTTGACATCCAAAGGCTATGAGCATTATGAGATATCAAATTTTGCCTTTTCTGAGCTTATAGAAATTCACCCCCACCCCAACCCTCCCCCATCTGCCTCCCCCTCCACTTGCGGGAGGGGGTTAGGGGGAGGGGGTAGATATATGTTTAGATGTCTGCACAATCTTAATTACTGGGATAGAGGAGAATACCTAAGCACAGGAGCCGGAGCGCACTCTTTTATCAAAGGTTTCCGCTCAAAGAACACAGATGATATTAGAAGGTACATAAAAGACCTTAATAAAGGAATAATCCCTGAGGCTGAGTCAATGGAGATTAAGTGTGAGGACGCAAATAAGGAGTTTGTATTTCTCAACCTCAGAAAGACTGAAGGGATAAGTCTTGCAAAAGCAGAAGACCTTGGTCTGGACATGCCCGGTGTCTGCATGGGATTGATTGAAGAGGGATATCTTGAGATAAAAGGTGATTATCTGAGGCTTTCAAGAAAGGGTCTGGTTATATCCAATTCAGTTATAGTAAGGCTGTTTGAAGAATTAGGGCTTGACTGATATTTTTCAGCCGGTTTTGCGCTGGATTTATACATTATGTTTGTTATAGAATAATTCCTATGATAAAGACGACAGAAAAGATATGGATGGACGGCAGGTTTGTGGATTGGGATAATGCCAATGTGCATGTAATGACCCATACCCTCCATTACGGGCTTGGAGTTTTTGAGGGCATAAGGTGTTATGAGACAAAAGGCGGGCCCGCAATCTTCAGGCTCAAGGAGCATGTTCAGAGGCTCTTTAAGTCAGCCCATATTTTTCTGCTTGCGATTCCTTATTCAGAGAAAGAGATTGAAGATGCGATAATCAAGACAGTTAAGATAAATAAGGTTAAGGAATGCTATATAAGGCCTATTGTATATATAGGATACGGATCCATGGGCTTATATCCCAAGGATAATCCTGTAAGGGTTGCCATCAGCGTATGGCCGTGGGGCGCATACCTCGGTGACGATGGACTGAAAAACGGCATAAAGGTTAAGGTGTCATCCTTCATAAAGAATCATGTAAACTCACAGATGAGCAGGGCTAAGGTATGCGGCTATTACATCAATTCTCAGCTTGCAAAGAAAGAGGCGATCTCATTGGGTTACGACGAAGCGCTTCTGCTTGACACAGACGGATATGTGGCTGAAGGAAGCGGTGAGAATATATTTATTGTGAGAAACAGCAGGCTGAAGACCACGCCGTTGACTTCAGCGCTTGAGGGCATTACAAGAGACGGCATAATGAAGATTGCGCGGGATTTAAAGATTGAAGTAATAGAAGAGAGGTTCACAAGGGATGAGCTCTACATAGCGGATGAGGCGTTTTTCACAGGCACAGCAGCAGAGGTTACTCCGATAAGAGAGGTTGACGGCAGAGTAATCGGAGAAGGAAGGGCAGGCAGGATTACAAAGAAACTGCAGTCTGTATTCTTTGACAGCGTGAAAGGGAAGAATAAAAAATACGAATCCTGGCTTACGAGAATCTGAAACATATCCTCATTCAAAAAATAAAAAGCCCCCGAGATGCTCGGGGGCTTTTTATTTTTTCTGAAACTATTGTTTAGGGAGAGGGGGGACAGGGGCAGGGGGGACAGGGATCTGATTTTTGGTGGCACTTTGCACAGGTATCAGGCTCTACCTGTCCAAATGCCTTTTGACCGTCATGGCATCCTGATACTCCACATGACTCGCCCTTATGAGGATAAGGCATCTTGAATGAACCTTTCTTCATCTGGAATAACTTTGGATGGCAGTCCATACATTTAAGTCCTGCGTCAGCATGGGTCTTGCCGTCAAAAATGGCTTTGCCCATGCCGGCATACTCAACCGTTTTGCCAGGAGAAGATGCAAACGCACTGCCCACAAATGCCACTGCTACTATCAGAGCTACTGCTATTGTGAATTTCCTCATCTCTTCTTCACCTCCTCTCTCAAAAGATTCTCTCCTAAAATAACTTAAGAATCAAATTACATGCCAGTTAATCTATTTGATTTTAAACCTTAATCAAAATAAATACTCTTCCTTTTTGAAGAATATATCCCCAATTTGGAAATTATCGGGCAAGCTCAATATAATAAATATGTCACTTTATTGTCAAGTGGAAAACGAGCTTTTTGGTTTCAGCATTGTCCTTAAATAAAGGGATTGATTTTTAAAGCCCGATATTTTATTCTTAGAAGCATGGATTATTCCAAGATATTCAACAATTTCAGCAGAAAAAAGATACTCGTAATCGGCGACCTTGTCCTTGACCGCTATATCTGGGGCAAGGTCAGCAGGATATCACCTGAGGCGCCTGTGCCTGTCGTGGAAGTTACCCATGAGAACTTCCTCTTGGGCGGAGCGGCCAATGTTGCGCATAATATCGTCAGCCTTGAAGGGCAGGTTACTGTTGTCGGAATAGTCGGCAAAGACAGGACAGGCGATGTCTTAAGAAGCATTCTCGATGAAAAGGGCATCGGCTCATGCATCTTTGACGACCAGAGGCCCACAACAGTCAAGACAAGGGTAATAGCACATAACCAGCAGGTTGTCAGGTTTGACAGAGAGGATAAGCGGAAGGTTGCAGGCAAAACATTTGAGGCGATTATCGACTGCATAAAGAGCGCTGTCAGAGACCACGATGCGGTGATAATAGCCGACTATAAAAAAGGTATTGTCTCATCAGAGCTTGTGGCTGAGGTGGTGAAGGCTTCAAGGGCAAAAAATAAATTTATTGCTGTTGACCCCAAGACAGGCCATTTTCACTGTTATAAGAATGTCTCGCTGATAACGCCGAATATTCTGGAGGCGTCGCACGGAGCGGGAATTGAGATAAAAGATGAGAACTCCCTGATTAAGGCAGGCAGGATACTCCTCAAAAAACTTCCATGCAGATCAGCGCTGATAACAAGGGGAGAGGAAGGCATGAGCCTTTTTGAGAAAGGCAGGGTAACGCATATTCCTACAGTTGCAAGGCATGTTTATGATGTTACAGGGGCAGGCGATACTGTTATCGCAGCCTTCACACTTGCCCATGCATCAGGCGCAACCATGCATCAGGCAGCGGTTATTGCGAATCATGCGGCAGGCATTGTTGTTGGAGAGGTCGGGACAGCAGTTACAACCCCTGCAAGGATTATGGAATCAATAAGGAATTTTTCTAAATAAGACAGATTTCCTCAATTCTATTTTTTAGCGCGTAAGGGCTGAAAGGCTTGGCTATAAAAAGATTTGCCCCTGCAGATAAGAATCCTTTCTCTTCCTCCGAGGCGCTGATGCCTATTATTATCGGCACTGACAGGTTCAGATTTCTGATTCTTTGTATAAGTTCTATGCCGTTCATCTCGGGCATCAGATAGTCAGTTATAAGGATGGCATAGCTGCCTGTCTCTATCAGCGCTATCGCCTCTTTCCCATTGCTGACACAGTCTATATCATATCCATAAAAAGTCAGGAGTTCATTTAACAATTTTCTTACGAGGGGATCATCGTCAGCGACCAAGATTTTTTTATTATTAGTCTTCACGCCTTCGAAATAATACTACTTTAAGTTGTGTTTGTCAATTCTTATTACAACTGCTGGTTTATAGACATTTTATATCTCAACAAGCAAAATTATGCAGCATATATGAAAAGAGAAATAGATAAAAGACATATTGGAAGTCTGATAAGAATTGTGAGAAAGGCAGCCGGGCTATCCCAGATGAGGTTAGCGGAAAGGGTGGGTATTTCCTATCAGCAGATTCAGAAATACGAAAAAGGAGTGAGCGAGATTAGCGTATCGCGTCTTTCCCAGATTGCGCATGCCTTGAATCTTCCCTTGAGCAGGTTTGTTTTGGATGACGAAAGGATG
>JAZDJF010000040.1:0-3011 GCA_043804165.1 Nitrospirota bacterium | reverse complement strand
ATGATTGGTTCATTAAGAGGAAAGCTCATTTCAAGAAGGCCCGATAATGTCATCGTAGAAGCCGGCGGAGTGGGTTATCAGGTAAATGTCCCTTCAAGCATACTCTCAAATCTTCCGGAAGAAGGCAGCGCTGTTTTTCTGAATATCTATACTCATGTGCGTGAAGATGCACTCCAGTTATACGGATTTGCAACCGAGGATGAAAAAAGGATATTCACAACCCTTCTTGGCGTAACAGGCATAGGCCCGAAGATGGCGTTAAACATACTATCAGGAATATCGCATGATGATTTTATGCATGCGCTTGAAAAAGAGGATGTTGCCCTCCTGTGCCGGATACCCGGGCTTGGCAAGAAAACAGCGCACAGGTTAATACTTGAACTGAGGGAAAAGCTCCCACGGGCAGAGAAATCCAGAGACAGGCTTTTTGAAGATACGCTTTCAGCGCTTGTTAATCTCGGGTACAAAAAATCAGAGGCGATAGAGTCGCTGGAGATGGCTTACAAAAAAGGATATAAGGATATAGAAACTTTACTAAAAGAATCTTTAAAATATCTGACAGGCAGTGAGCAGACATAGAGGAGAATTAAAATTAAGAACATGGGATTAATTTTATGATACGTAAAGATGACTCACCTCAGCGAGTCGCCCGAGGCGACCAGCCTGACTCCGAGCAGCTCGGAGTCATAAAAGAAGAAGACTTAACCTATGAGCTTAATCTGCGGCCAAGGACATTCAGCGATTTTGTAGGGCAGGAAAAGATAAAAGAAAATCTCGGAGTATTCATCACTGCTGCAAGGCAGAGGAATGAGCCGTTAGACCATGTCCTTTTCTGCGGGCCTCCGGGGCTTGGCAAGACAACCCTTGCGACAATAATCGCAAACGAGCTTAAGGTAAATATAAGGTCAACATCAGGACCTGTGCTTGAAAGGCAGGGAGACCTCGCTGCAATACTTACAAACCTTTCAGACTTTGACATCCTCTTCATAGACGAGATACACCGCCTGCCAAGGATAGTGGAAGAGGTTCTTTATCCTGCAATGGAGGATTATCAGCTTGACATAATCATAGGGCAGGGGCCTAATGCAAGGACACTGAAATTAAGCCTGCCCAAGTTTACCTTGATAGGAGCAACAACAAGGACAGGGCTTCTTACCTCTCCCTTACGAGAAAGATTCGGTGTGATAAACAGGCTTGAATTTTATGGGCACTCTGAACTTAAGAAAATCGTGCTGAGGTCTTCAGGGATTATCGGCATAGAGATTAAGGATGATGCCGCACTTGAGATTGCACTGCGCTCAAGAGGCACGCCGAGGATTGCAAACAGGCTTCTCAGAAGGATAAGGGATTTTGCGCAGGTGAAAGGAGACGGGGCGATTGACCTGAAGATAACAAAGGACTCTCTTCTTGCCCTTGATGTTGATGAAAAGGGCCTTGATGACATAGACAGGAAACTCCTCTCTACAATCATAGAGAAATTCGGAGGCGGGCCGGTTGGCGTGGATACTCTTTCGGCGGCATTGAGAGAGGATAAAGAGACAATAGAGGATGTCTATGAGCCTTATCTCCTGCAGGAAGGTTTCCTTGAAAGAACTCCGAGAGGCAGGTTTGCCACAAAGAACGCATATCAGCATCTCGGGATAAACATACCTAAGGGGCTGTTCTGAAATAATGAAGATAGCCATTACCGGACTTGCGAATTCAGGAAAGACAACAATCTTTAATGCCCTGACAGGCTTAAACCTTGAGACAACAATATATCCCACTCTCACGGCAGAGCCTCATCTCGGTGTTGTAAAGGTCCCTGATTCAAGGATTGAAAAACTATCAGAGATTTATAAGCCGAAGAAGACGACATACGCTACGGTAGAGTACATTGATTATATAGGCATTACAAAAGGCGATATTGAGCAGAACAGAAAAGTATCTGACCTCATAAAGGACGTTGATGCTGTAGTCCATGTTGTCAGAGGTTTTGAGGATGAATCAATAGTCCATCCGATGGCAAATGTAAACCCTGTCCGTGATGCTGAGACTGTAGAGCTTGAGATGATTTTCGGAGATATTGAACTTGTTGAAAAAAGGCTTGAGAGGATGGAGCAGGGGCAAAAGAGAGGCAAGAAGCCTGATGAGACAGAAAAGAAAGTTCTTGTTAAATGCAAAGAGGCACTGGAAAAGGAGACCGCTCTCAGAGACATGGACTTTTCAGAGGAAGAGCAAAAGGTCATGAGAAACCTCCAGTTCATGTCAATAAAGCCTGCGGTTATTGTTTTAAATGTTTCGGAAAAAGATTTGAACTCTGAAGAGACTGCTGGAACAACTTCCGAACTTCAGGAATTCTTCAAAGGCAAACAGGTAAAAGTATTAAACCTCTGCGGCAAGATTGAGATGGAGATTGCGCAGTTGTCTCCGGAAGAGGCAGAGGCATTTCTTAATGACCTCGGTATCCATGAGCCTGCATTGAACAGATTAATCCATGTCTCGTATGACCTCCTTGGTCTTATATCATTTCTTACCGTAGTGGAGGATAAGATCAGGGCATGGACAATAAAGAAAGGCACAAATGCACAGAAGGCGGCAGGAAAAATTCATTCTGACATTGAGCGCGGATTCATAAGGGCAGAGGTTGTATCATTTGATGATTTCATGTTACACGGCAGCATGTCTGCCGCGCGTGAAAAAGGGCTTTTGAGGCTTGAAGGCAAAACTTACGAAGTAAAAGACGGGGATATAATCAATTTCAGGTTTAATGTGTGATTACCATTCTGTTCTGTAATTCGGCGCTTCTTTTGTGATGATAACGTCGTGGACGTGGCTTTCTCTGAGGCCTGCGTTTGTAATCCTGAGGAACTTTGCCTTTTGCCTCAATTCATTGAGATTTTTGCATCCGCAATAGCCCATTCCCGAACGGAGTCCGCCTATTAGCTGATGCACGCTCTGTGAGAGAGGCCCTTTATTGGGAACTCTTCCTTCAACTCCTTCTGGAACGAGTTTTTTGCTTTCAACGCCTG
>JAZDJF010000039.1:0-2290 GCA_043804165.1 Nitrospirota bacterium | reverse complement strand
GGTTGCACAGGTTGTTTACGGCAACCAGAACTGGGCAACAGGCATAATGGGCACAACACCGAACTTTCTGAATGTAAGGGAATGGAAACTCGCTTCAGGCAGATCATTTACTGAGCAGGAGGTTAAGAGCGGCGCAAAGGTCTGCTTACTGGGACAGACTGTTGTGGATAACCTTTTTGGCGATATAGATCCGATAGGTCAGGTTGTGCGGATAAAAAAGGTGCCGTTTACCGTAATCGGCGTACTTGCGCCTAAAGGGCAGTCTCTTCCAGGACATGATCAGGACGATACTATAATGGTTCCTGTTACATCGGCTCAAAAACAGCTTTTCGGAACCCAGTTTCCGGGCATGGTAAGGATAATTCATGTTAAGGCAAAGAGTACTGAGGATCTGGCATCTGCTGAAAGGCAGATAAATGAATTACTCAGACAGAGGCACCGTATAGGGCCTAAGCAGGAAAATGATTTTACGGTCAGGAATCTTACCCAGATAATGCAGACGCGGGAAGAGTCCTCAAAGGTAATGGCTCTCTTGCTTGGCGCTATCGCATCGGTTTCTCTCATCGTAGGAGGAATAGGGATTATGAACATTATGCTGGTCTCGGTTACTGAAAGAACAAGGGAGATAGGAATAAGGATGGCTGTAGGCGCAAGGACATGGGACATAAGGCTTCAGTTCATTATTGAGGCGCTCACATTATCATTAATCGGCGGTGTTATAGGGATTATCATAGGCGTAGGTGGTTCCAAGATACTCTCTGCTTTTGCGGACTGGCCCACAATCATATCTCCGTTTTATGTTGTGCTTGCGTTCTGTTTCTCAGGATTGGTCGGAATATTTTTTGGTTTTTATCCTGCATACAGGGCTTCTCTGCTTGACCCTATAGACGCGTTAAGATACGAGTAAAAAGTCCAGCATGAAATCGCTCAATTAACCCGAATAAGGCAGACATTGCTTTCGCCTAAGCGAATCCGTCGAAGAGGACAAAAATTTCTTTAACTCGATAAGTTTATTGAAATATCTTCACTTGTTATATTCACTGAAATATTCCAAAAACCATCAGAGAGAGGTGTGCTAAGGTATCGTCCGCCGAGGCGGATCACAACATCTGCCTTATTTAAATGTATTTTTTCGGTTTATTTTTGCCTGAAACTCCCTTATAATAATAAATTGCCTTTGAAAAGACTATGATTAACGCAACACGCAGTGCATTATGTCCTGACTTGTTACGGTTGTTACAGGAGTAAGAATGATTATCACAAAAAAGCGGGATTTTAAGGAACTGATGGAGAACGTTAAAAACTACAGGAATTTTTTCCTAATTGGATGCTCTGAGTGCGCAACGCTCTGCGGAACCGGAGGAGACCCCGAGCTTAAGGCTATGAAAGAGACGCTTGAGGCAGAAGGCAAGTCTGTTACAGGAACATTTGTTGTAAAGACAGGCTGTCAGGTACTCGGCACAAAAGTTGAGTTGAAGCCATTCAAAGAGGCGATGGGTAAAACAGACTGCATTATTGTCATGTCATGCGGAGCAGGCACGCAGACCGCTGTAGAATTATATGAGGACAAAGCTGTTTTTGCCTCAAACGACAGCCTTTTCCTCGGGAATATGACAAGGCTTCAGATCTTCGATGAGAGATGTTCTTTGTGCGGAAAGTGCATTCTTGACAAAACAGGCGGTATATGTCCGATTACAGCATGTCCGAAAGGGATATTAAACGGTCCATGCGGCGGATGCAAGGACGGCTATTGCGAGATAAGCCCTGACATCAAATGCGCATGGGTAAGGATATACGAAAGGATGAAGAGGCTTGACAAACTTCAGGAACTCTGCGAAGTCACAATAGAGGCAAAAGACTGGTCAGCATCGCAGAAGCCAAGGGCACTTACAGCCAGAGAGGAGAAAAAGAAATGAGCTTTAAAGATATATTGAATTTAGGTAAGTTCGTTGTAACGGCAGAGGTAGGCCCGCCCAAAGGCACGGATATCAAAGAGATGATACACCACATGGAGATTTTGAAGGGCAAGGTGGATGCTGTTAATGTTACGGACAACCAGTCCGCTGTTATGCGTATATGTTCAATGGCTGTATCCAAGATTGCAATGGAACACGGGCTTGAGCCGATATTCCAGATGACCTGCCGCGATAGGAACAGGATCGGACTTCAGTCAGACCTCCTTGGCGCAAATATACTCGGAATAAAGAATGTGCTCTGCATGACAGGAGACCATGTATCAGCGGGAGACCATAAAGGCGCAAAGCCTGTTTATGATGTTGAATCAGTTCAG
>JAZDJF010000038.1:0-6430 GCA_043804165.1 Nitrospirota bacterium | reverse complement strand
CCATTCAGGATCTTTATCTGATGCCTTACGGCTTCTACAACAGATTTTTTGTCTTCTGTTTTATCTGTCATGATTATTTTTTATATTATACTTATTGAGAGTGGATGTCAATATTTTTTATGTGGATTATAATGCACTTCTGAAAGTCCTTGAATAATCAGGAGCAAAAAGCTAAAATTAGCCTCATGAGAATCATAAGGAAAGCAAAAGATATCAGTATATTTCTCAACACCTTGAGGAGGCGAGCTTCGGGAGGCGGTTCTGCAATAGAAAGGGTGGTGAATCCCATTCTTTCTGATGTGAAGAAAAATGGGGACGAGGCTGTTCTACGGTATACGAGAAAATTTGATTATGCGGATGCAAAGTCCCTTCTATTCAGGCCGTCTGAGATATCAAAATTCGCGGATAAGGCTGACAGGAAGATTGTTAAGGCTCTTGAATTTTCAGCAAAGAGGATACGCAGATTCCATGAGATGCAGAAGGAAGAGTCATGGATGGTCAGGGATTCAGAATACAGAAAACTTCCTATAGGTAAAAATACTAAGCCTGCTTTTTCCCATGCCCTTCTCGGTCAGTTGATACGCCCGATAGAAAGAGTTGGTGTTTATGTGCCCGGCAGCAAGGCGTCATATCCATCAACTGTTCTGATGAATGTAATACCTGCACAGGTTGCAGGTGTGAAGGAAATTGCGGTTTGTGTTCCAACACCCTTGGGAGAAATAAACCCTTATGTGATGGCAGCGATAAGAATGCTCGGTGTTAAAGAGGCATACAGAATCGGCGGAGCGCAGGCAGTCGGGGCAATGGCTTACGGAACTCAGGCAATAAGAAGAGTTGATAAGATTGTGGGGCCCGGCAATATCTATGTGGCTGCGGCAAAGAGAATGGTTTTCGGAGAAGTGGACATTGACATGATTGCAGGCCCTAGTGAGATTCTGATAATAGCGGATAACTCTGCAGACCCTGCATTTATTGCAGCGGATTTATTGAGTCAGGCAGAGCATGATGAACTCGCATCCTCAGTATTGATTACAGATTCCAAGATTCTTGCCGAAGATGTCAGCAGGGAGATTGAAAGGCAGATAGCAAAGCTTAAAAGAAGGGCTATTGCAAAAAAATCCCTTAATAGTTACGGAGCTGTTATCCTTGTTAAGGATATTGCCCATGCTGTAAGACTTTCAAATAATATTGCCCCTGAACACCTTGAGATTATGACAAAAAGGCCTGCTGCTGTCCTTCCAGAGATTAAGAATGCCGGCGCAATATTTCTTGGCAGATGGACGCCGGAGCCTTTGGGAGATTATTCAGCAGGGCCGAATCATACACTTCCAACTGGAGGCACAGCAAGATTTTTTTCTCCTCTTGGAGTTTACGACTTTATCAAGCGCTCAAGCCTCTTATCATTTACAAGAGAGGGTTTTATGAGGATTGCAGGGACAGTAGAAGCAATTGCAGACATTGAAGGACTTGAGGCTCATGCCAATACGATAAGGATAAGAAAAGGAAAGTCATAATGATTGATTAATAGGGGGACAGTCTCTTCGCTCCAGTGACACCCTTATCTGATGATAGAAACAAATGTTCATAAAAATCTCTGAAAATAATCTTGCCGACGTTTTAAAGAAAGCAGTTGCAGTGCTAAATGATGGCGGTATTGTTGCGTATCCGGCAGAGACGTTTTATGGTCTCGGGGTAAAATTTGATAAGGAAGCCTCTCTCAGAAAACTATATGAACTGAAGAAAAGGCCTAAAGAAAAACCGATGCCATTGATTATCGGCAGCAGGGCGTCTCTGTCAATGATTGCTGTATCTGTGAATGAGATTGCTGAATCGCTTATGGATAAGTTCTGGCCCGGGCCATTAACACTGCTCCTGAAGGCAAAAAAAGGTTTATCACCATATCTTACTGCTGGCACCGGCAGGATTGCAGTAAGAATTCCTGGAGAATCAGCAGCGCTTTATCTTGTAAGAGAGGCAGGATTTCCAATTACAGCAACGAGCGCGAATCCTTCAGGAATGCCGCCTGCTGAGGATGCTGATGCAGTCATAAGATATTTTGGCGGAGAAATAGATATGGTGATAGACGGAGGCAGGACTGCCGGAGGCCTGCCGTCAACAATTGCGGATGCTACAGAGAAACGCATAAAAATAGTTCGTGAAGGAGTGATAACGCGTTCTGTTTTGGAGAAACATCTGCCTTAGAATTTTATCCCGAAGTCAGGGAAAAGTCCTGCGATATCCTTCATCTGCCGTTACCTTCCACATTCTGTTTCATCTCCCTTTATTTTCTCAATCGCATGAGGGATTACATCAATTATAACTTTAAGATTCTCCTTCACAGCCTTCGGACTGCCCGGAAGATTTATTATTAGTGTTTTATCCCTTACACCTGCCACTGCTCTTGATAGCATAGCCCTCTTTGTTTTCTTCAAACCCTCAATTCTGACTGCCTCGGCAATACCGGGTATCTCCCTCCCGATTACTTCAAGCGTTGCCTCAGGCGTAACATCCCTTGGTGAAAGTCCTGTGCCGCCTGTTGTAAGTATCAGGTCAACTTTGCCGGAATATTCAATAAGCTTTTCTTTTATCATGCCCTTTTCATCAGGCAGAATGTCATAATGAGCAACCACAGCGCCTATGCTTTTTAGTATGTCTGCAATAGCAGCGCCGCTCAAGTCCTCTCTCTCGCCTTTGGAGCCCTTATCGCTCAGTGTTAATATTGCAGCAGTAATCATAAGTGTCAGTGTTTAGTGTCAGTGCCAGATAAAGATTTAATCAGTCTGTTTAACATCTTGCTAATTTCTTTTGCAATATTAATTTTGCTCATTTATTATTTTCCTATCAAACAATCACTGACACGAATCACTGACACTGACACTAATTCTGTCTCCTTCTTTGATTTTTCCGCCTTTAATTACTTTTACAAATATGCCTTCCTTTGGCATAACGCAGTCGCCTGCCTGATAATATATGGCGCAGCGCGTATGACACTCCTTGCCTATCTGGCTTACCTCCAGTTCAACCTCGCCAACTTTCATTTTTGTGCCTATGGGAAGTTCAGGGAGATTGATGCCCTCGGTTGTTATGTTTTCTGCAAAATCACCAGGTTTTACATTCAAGCCCATCGCCTGCATTTTTTTGATGCTTTCAAGCGCAAGAAGGCTGACCTGCCTGTGCCATTCAGATGAGGCATGAGCATCGCCCTCAATGCCGTAATCTATTTTCATTGCAGCCTCTTTAATTGTTTTTTTACGCATGCCTTTTTTGTCACTCGTGTTAATTGCCACAACCTTGCCAGTCATTTTAGAAACCATCCTTCCTGTTACGTTTTTAGCCTTAAATATTCAAAAAGTCCGACAAGCCCTCCGGATGCAGTGGATAAGAACCATGCAAACGACATCGCTGTTGCCATTTCAGGTTTAACTCCTGCCGTGCCGAATAAAAGGACGAACGCTCCCTCTCTTAATCCGATTCCTGATATAGAAATCGGCAGCGTAGAGATTGTTACTATTATAGGGAAAAAAATGAAAAAATATGAGAGGTAAATATGCTGTCCAAGACCCAGTGCAATTATATACATGGATAAGATTGCCATTACCTGAATAACGCATGAGAGCATAAGAGTTTTTATAATCACCATCTTCTGACTGCTGTATTCGCTGAAGTATCCGTAAAATTCTGAAAGTACTTTTATCCTTTTGCCGAGACGGAGCCTGAATATCGCAAGGCTTCCGATAAGAAATAACAGGACTATGGTTGGCAGGAGCCATTCAATCAAAGACCCCTTTACATATTTAAATCCTGCCGCAAATGATATAAGCGCTATTGTCATCAGCGAGATAAAGCCTATGTATCTATCCATGAAGACAGAGGCAAAACTGAGGCTGCCTTTGTTTGTCTCCTTGTAAAGATAATAGGTCTTTACAGCATCTCCGCCGACAATTCCGGGAAGAAATGTGTTAAAGAAAGATCCGATAAGGTAAAAAGAGAAGAGTCTTTTCCCCTTAAATTCCTCAGGCAGCAGAAGCCTCCACCGTATTGATGACACGTATATAGAAGCAATATATATAAATATTACACCGATAAAGGCAAAAGGATTTATGGTTTTAATGATTGCAAATACCTTTTCAACCCCTGCCTTTGAGAGCACGAAATAAAGCAGGCTTGAGCTTACAACGAGCTTTAGGAGAAAAAATAGTATCTTACTCAGTTTCCGCGCCAATGATTCTCTTGATTACGTAAGTAGGTTTTCTCTGGCTTTCGTGGTATACCCTCACGAGCATTTCACCCAATAGCCCCATGCCGATTAACTGGATTCCTACGATTATTAATAGAACTCCCAAAAGGAGCAGAGGCCTTCCTCCGATTGGTTTTCCGATAAATATTTTTTCTATGCTCAAGTAAAGAGATATAAGAAACCCTGCCGCGCCGCTGAATAATCCGATAGGGCCGAAGAACTGCAGGGGCTTTGTTGAAAAACTCTGAAGGAATTTAACGGTTATAAGGTCAAGGATTACTTTCATTGTCCGCGACAATCCGTATTTAGACTTCCCTCTGAGCCTCGGGTAGTGAGTTGTCTCTACCTCTGCCACGCGGACTCCGTACCAGCTTGCAACTGCAGGTATGAATCTGTGCATTTCACCGTATAATTTCAAATTCTTGATGACTTCTCTCCTGTATGCCTTGAGAGAGCAGCCGTAGTCGTGCAGTTTGACACCGGTTACCTTGCTTATAATCCAGTTTGCAAGCATTGAAGGCAGACGTCTTGTAATGAATGCGTCCTTTCTTTTTTTCCGCCATCCGCTTACAAGGTCATGGTCTTTTATCAAATCAAGAAGTTTAGGGATGTCCGCAGGGTCGTTCTGGAGGTCTCCGTCCATTGTGATGACTATATCCCCTCTTGCGAAATCAAAGCCTGCTGCGAAGGCGGCTGTCTGTCCGAAATTTCTTCTCAGGCTGAGCACAACCACTTTCTTGTCTTCTGCCTGAATCTTTTCAAGTCCTGCTAATGTTCTGTCAGCGCTTCCATCATCAACATAGATAATTTCATAGTCGCATCCGATACGGTCAAGCGTCTCTTTAAGCCTCTCATGCAGGATGGCTATGTTTTCTTCTTCGTTATATAAAGGTATTACAACAGAAACTTTCATCAGTAGCTGTTTGTCCCTTTCTGCGGCATCCCTTTAAAGCCATAGCATGTGAATATAGAGTAGTCTCTAAGTTTTTTATCCTTGCTAAAAACAGTAAAGAACCGCTTTTCACACTTGTCAAATGCCGTCCCGACTGTTTCAGGCATTTGCACATCGTCTATTGTAACAAAAACAGCATTAAAATTGACGAAGTTGTTAAATCCGGGCCATAGGTCATACTGGTTCATTCTTCTTCCAAGATTAACGCAGTATGTGACAGGCTGCCCCTTTACATAAAAGGCAAGCTCGCTTGAGACCTGATATTTGTCGGAGAAAATAAAGAATCGCCCCTTTTTTGAGAGTTCGTCAGACACCCTGCTTACTTCTCTGCCGAGTTCTTTCCATCCCCTTGTCCTTGATGTCGGATCCATTTTAGGAGGCAGGCTGAGAATGGCAGGATAATGGGCGGTTGCAGTGATTAGTAGTGAGATGAAAACACCGGCGATTACTGTCCATTGAATCCATTTTTTTATGTTTCCCCATCCGCTGATGAACAAAGCAGAAAAGGCAATAAAGCCGGCTGCATAGGCAGGCAGCGCCCAGTTAGCCTGCACCTTGCCGTGAAAACTCTTCAGCAGGAAGAAGGCAATTATGGGGATGGAAAACCAGAAGAGAAAGTCAGTTTTGAGTTTTGTCCCGAGCAACTCGGGATGAGTTTTGAGTTTAAAGACAGCATAAAACATCATGCCAAAGAGAATCGGTGTAATAACCCCTATCTGCGAGCCCAAAAATTCAGAGAAGTTCTTTAACCACTGCTCACTGATTACTGACCACTGACCGCTGATATGAGCCTGTCCTGCTGTATGTCTTAAAGTGACCCAGTCATGAGCAGCGTTCCAGATAATAACAGGGCTGAAGATAATAAGGCTTAAAGCAAGGCTGATATAAGGCTCTTTTGTAAGGAGAATTTTTCTGTGCTGTTTTGAGGCGAGAAGAAAAAGCAATGCGCAGATGTAAAAGAATGCCATTGTGTATTTTGTGAGAAGACCAAAACCAATGGAAATGCCGAGGAGGAGCCAAAGACCGTAATGCGTAATGCGTGATGTGTGATGTGCATTTTCTTTTAACTCATTACTCATTACGGATAACGCATCACGATTTACTGCGCTGTAAAACAAATAAAGAGACAATACCCAGAAAAATATAAACGGTGAATCTATTGTAAAAAGCACTCCGTATGCAGAATAAAGCGGAATAATCTGCATTAATACTGCGGCTGCTAATCCTGTCCGCTCGTCAAA
>JAZDJF010000037.1:0-7482 GCA_043804165.1 Nitrospirota bacterium | reverse complement strand
TTAGTCCTGCTTCTATTCGGCATCACTCTTCTTACTTTTTCGCTTACAAAGGCGCTTCCCGGAGATCCTGTTCAGAGCATGGTAGGAGAAAGGGCGCAGCCTGAGGTAATAGAAAAGATAAGAAAAGAACTCGGCGCTGATAAAAGCGTTCTAAGCCAGTATGCAGGATACATAAAACTTTTGCTCCAAGGCGAGATGGGGAGGTCTTATTATACAAACAGAAAAGTCCTTGACGATATACTTATAAAATTTCCCAATACAATAAAACTCGCATTCGGAGCAATGCTTATAGCTGTTCCAACAGGAATCCTTTTAGGTTTTATTGCCGCATATAAAAAAGATACGCTTGTTGACAGAATTATATCGGCAGTCTCCATAATGGGATTAAGCCTTCCTGTATTCTGGAGCGGTCTTCTCATAATGCTCTTTCTCAGCCTTAAACTGAGACTTTTCCCTCCCTCAGGCACAGGCGACATAAGATTTCTTGTCATGCCTGCGCTTACACTAGCCCTTCCTGCCATTGCAACACTCACAAGAGTTACACGGACTTCTGTGATAGAGATAAGCGAGATGCCTTTTATAGGCACGGCAAGAGCAAAAGGTCTGAGCGTCTTTAAAATTAATGCCGTACACATATTCAAAAATATTCTTATCCCTCTTGTTACCGTAATCGGACTTGATTTTGGAAGTTATCTGAACGGAGCCGTGCTTACAGAGACGATTTTCGGCTGGGACGGCATCGGAAGATTCACCATGGACGGAATAATAAAAAGGGACTATCCTGTGATCATGGGGTGCATAATCATAGGCACTGTTGTCTTTGTTCTTATAAATCTCATCGTTGACATCCTGTACCACTATCTTGATCCGAGGGTAAGGCTCTATGCATCTGACAGGTAAGATAGTAGGCTCTGCACTAATCATAATATTAATACTTGCGGTATTTTCCTCTGTTCTTTCACCTTATGACCCCGAAAAGATTGACCTTGACACCATAAAAGAACCGCCGGGCATAAAACATCCCTTCGGCACTGACAACAAAGGAAGGGATATTCTTTCACGGGTGCTTTATGGCGGAAGAATATCCGTGAGCATTGCCGTGATCGCGGCATTTATCTCCATGTTCATCGGGCTTGTTATGGGGCTGTGCTCAGGCTATCTCGGAGGTAAGGCTGATACCGCAATCATGGCTGTTGTAGACCTTATTCTTGCATTCCCCTCCCTGCTGCTTGCAATAGGAGTATCCATAATATTTCCGGCAGGCGTATATACTGTAATGATAGCAATAGCATTTGTGGGGTGGGCGTCATTTGCCCGGCTGATTCGTGGACACGTCCTAACCCTGAAAGATGCAGCATACATAGAAGCCGCTGAAGCCATAGGATGCAGCAGATTCAGGATACTATTCGTGCATCTGATGCCTCAGTGCCTTCCTATCGGACTTGTTATGGCCGGAATCAAACTCGGCGGATATGTTTTAACAGAAGCGTCGCTGAGTTTTTTAGGGCTTGGCGCCCAGCCTCCAATGCCGACATGGGGCTCTATGGTAAGCATGAACAGGGCTTATATTGTATCGGAGCCGTGGATGGTTTTATTCCCGGGGATGGCAATAGCCGTTACAGCGCTGTGTTTTAATGTTTTAGGCGATGCCCTTAGAGATAAATACGGTTTAAAAGTAAAAATGTAAGGAGGTTACAACTCCCGTATCCTCTCTTCTTCTTCCTGCTGGGTCTTGCATTCCATACAGAGCGTCGTTACAGGCCTGGCATCAAGTCTTTTGATGTTTATCTCCATGCCGCAGTCATCGCATATTCCAAATGTCCCATTATCTATTCTGTCCAGCGCATCGTCAATTTTCTTGATCAGTTTCTGTTCCCTGCTTCTGAGCCTGAGCATAAAATTCCTGTCTGTTTCCGCGGTTGCCTGGTCGCCCATATCAGGGAATACAGTCTGTCCCGGCAGGGCATTTAAAGCCTCTCTAGCCTCTGCGAGCAATAACTCTCTCTGCCTCAATAATTTTTTTCTTATCTCGTGAAGTTTCTTTACCCTGAAAATGTCCCTGAAAGTAAGTTTCTTAGCCTTTTCCTTCTGTGCAGCGGCTTTTACCGCAGTTGATTTTACCCGTGTCTTTGGGGCTGCAGGTTTCTTACTTTTCTGCTGCTTCTTTGAAGGTTTTAAGGAACGGGCTGCTTTATTTTTCCCCGCCTTCTTAGCTGTTGCTGAAGTCTTAGTTTTTTTCTTTTTTGTCATCATTAACTCCTGAAAGAATTTTTTTAATTTAACAGAAACAGTGCTACTTAGTCAAGATGTATTGTCAATATAGGAAATATTATTGACAAAAAAATAAATATATAAAACAATAGCGATATGACAAAAGAGATATTCCCCGAAGGTCAGGTAATATTCAAGGATAAGCCGTATACGGGTGAGTTTCTTAGCATTACAATTGTTATTCCAGACAAGGAACATTAAAAAACATTAGCAGAAGGTCTACGACCTGCAAGGAGGGCATAATGGTAATAGGAAAACCTTTTTTTACGGCAGAGCAGATTAGCAGTAAGGTAAAAGAACTCGCTGACAGGATATCAGCGGATTATGAGGGGAAGAATCTTCTTGCTGTTGGAATACTGAAAGGGGCATTCATGTTCTATTCCGACCTTGTGAGGATGATAAAAGTTCCTCTCACAATTGACTTTATAACAGCTTCAAGTTATCTGAAAACGACCTCAACAGAAAAGGTCAACATCCACTGCGATATCAGAGAAGACGTAAGAGGAAAAGATGTTCTGCTGATTGAAGACATTGCAGATTCAGGCATAACCCTGAATTATATCCGCGAGAGAATACTTGCGGCATCGCCAAACAGTGTCAGGATATGCGTATTCCTCAACAAACGCGGCCGCAGGGTAGTGGACGTGCCCCTTGATTATATAGGTTTTGAGATACCAAATGAATATGTGGTAGGCTATGGTCTTGACTATGACAACAAATTCAGAAACCTTCCATACATATCCATTTTTAAAAAGACTACTGATGAGGTGTAATGAATGGGCAATGACAATAAGGGCAAATCCATGACAGGAGGCAAGAATAGCTATGTTTGAACTGATGGTAGATACAACATTTGCTGCCGCACACCGGTTGAGAGGCTACAAAGGCAAATGCGAACAGATGCACGGGCATAACTGGAAAGTTCAGGCGCATGTTGTGGCCGAAAAACTTAATGATATAGACATAGCAATAGACTTTCACGATTTAAAAGAACTTCTGAATGAAGTTATAGCTCCGTTAGACCACTCTTTTCTAAACGACATCTTTCCGTTTACAGAGAAGAATCCGTCATCTGAAAACATAGCAAAATGGATATACGATTCCCTTAACAAAAAGTTGTCCGATGAACATGTCCAGGTCTCTGCGGTCACGGTATGGGAATCAGAGACGGCAGCCGCAACATACTATGAAAACTAACAGTCTGCGACCCATGGGGGAATTTGCATCTGACTTGATGGGGATTGCCCTCAGAAACGGCGCGGAGCAGGCAGAGGTATATATAAAGTCATCAAAGAATCTGTCTCTGGAAGTGAAAAATCAGGAATTAGATGCTGTGGAATCCTCGCTGAGTTTCGGTTATTCCCTGCGCGTTATACGGGATGGAAAACTCGGGTTTTCCTACTCAACTTCTCCTGATGAGTCAGAATCAGTCATAAGAAATGCGATAGATGCGGCAAAGTGGGCAGATGCGGATGAATATCTTGATATGCCCCGAGTTGCTCGGGGCTCACCGCAGGCAATGGAATACGGAAGCCTTGAAATATTTGACAGAAAGGGATGGAACATAAAAGAAGATGAGGCAATAAAGCATGTTCTCATCATAGAAAAAGCAGCAAATGATTTTGACAAAAGGATAAAGAAAACGAGAAAGGCATCAGGGACTTTCAGCAGCGGTGAGATATTCATATTGAACTCAAAGGGGGTTGACATATCATATCCATACACAAAATTTACCGCGCAGGTTATGACCGTGGCTGAGGAAAACGGCGAGAGCCAGATGGGGTGGGATTTTAACGGAAGCAGGCTTTTGCAGGACATATCATTTGAAGATGTCGGCAGAAATGCCGCAAGGCGGGCAGTCCAGATGCTTGGCGCAAAAAGGATTAACACCGTAAAAGCGCCTGTAATCCTTGACAATTCAGTGGCATCCGAGTTTCTGGGCATATTTGCGTCGTCATTTTCAGCAGAATCAGTGCAGAAAGGCAGGTCGTTATTAAAAGATAAAATCGGTCAGAAGGTTATAAGCCGCAAAGTCAATCTTGTTGACAGCGGCATTATTCCACGCAGGCTCGGCACAAGACCTTTTGATGATGAAGGAGTTCTAACATCCGAAAAGGTCTTGATAAAAGATGGAGCGCTGATGGGCTTTCTCCACAATACTTACACCGCAAAAAAGGAAGGGGCATATTCCACAGGCAATGCGGTGCGCGGAGGATACACAGGACTTCCATCAGCAGGGATATTAAATCTGTACCTGAAAACCTCTTCCGAATCCGATGTCATACCTTTCAACGCTCTCATCGCATCTATGGATAAAGGCCTTTACATAACAGAGGCAATGGGAGTGCATACGGCAAACCCCATAACAGGAGAATTTTCCATTGGAGTTTCGGGTTTGTGGATAGAAAACGGGACAATAAGATTCCCTGTAAAAGAGGCTGTGATTTCAGGAGACATGCTCGGTCTTTTTGAGAGGATAGAGGCCGCAGGCGATGATATGAGATTCTACGGCAATATAGGAACTCCGAGCCTGCTTATCGGGCCGACAGACATAAGCGCGTAAAACAAACTTTACAGCATCTATCCCAAAATCGTATAATTAACATCCGTATCGTCTGTAACTAAAACAATCTTGGAGAAATTAAATAACGATGAATATTGTAGTCTGTATAAAACAGGTTCCTGACAGCGCGGAGGTAAGGATCAATCCTGAGACCAACACCCTTATCAGGGACGGCGTGCCTACCATAATAAACCCATACGATATGCACGCAATCGAGGCAGGCCTGCAGCTCAAGGAAATGACAAAAGGCAAGGTCACGGTAATAACAATGGGGCCTCCGCAGGCAGAGTCTGCCCTGAGAGAGGCTATATCAATGGGAGCTGACGATGCAGTGCTTTTGAGCGACAGGGCGTTTGCAGGCGCTGATACATGGGCTACTGCTTTTACAATCTCCAAGGCAATAGCAAAAATCGGAGCAGACATAATCATCTGCGGCAAACAGGCAATCGACGGTGACACAGCGCAGGTAGGCCCGGAGATGGCAGAGTTTTTGGATATGCCTCACATCGCATACATAAGAAAGATAGAGGACATAAAGCCTGATTCAATAAAAGTCCAGCGCATGATGGATGAAGGCTACGATATAGTGGAGTCATCATTGCCTGTGCTTCTGACAGTGGTAAAGGAACTGAACCAGCCGCGGCTTCCATCCTTAAAGGGCAAGATGGCAGCAAAAAAAACGGAGATAAAAAAACTCGGGCCTAAAGAGCTTGAGATTGATGAGAAAGATACAGGGCTTAAAGGCTCTCCGACTCAGGTCAAGAACATATTCGCTCCTGAGGCAAGAAGTGAAAGGAAAATACTTACCGGGAATATTGAAGAACAGGTTAATCAACTTGCAGAGGAGTTAAAGCAACTGAAATGCCTCTAATCGTAAACAGGGATAAATGCAATGGCTGTGAAACCTGCTTAAGTTCCTGCCCTTTTGACGCTATAGAGATAAAAGAGGGAAAGGCATCCATTAATGAATACTGCAACATCTGCAGGGCATGTCTGAGCGCATGTCCCGAAGGCGCAATTATTGAGATAAAAGAAGAAGGCGCGCCTATCAGCTATCAGCCATCAGATTACAAAGGTATCTGGGTTTTTGCAGAGCAGAGGGAAGGCAGCATCGCCTCAGTCTCACTTGAACTGCTTGGCGCAGGAAGAAAACTTGCCGATGAACTTAAGACAGAACTATCTGCTGTCCTGTTCGGAGCAGCTGAAAAAGATGCAAATGAACTCATAAAATGGGGGGCAGATAAGGTATATCACTCAGGCAATGCTGTATTTGAAAAATTCAATGATGAGCCGTATTCAAGACTGCTTGTTAACCTGATAAATGAGCACAAACCTGCAATAGTACTTGCAGGAGCCACACCAATCGGCCGCTCCTTTATTCCACGGGTCGCAGCGAACCTCAGAACAGGGCTTACCGCAGACTGCACATCTCTTGGTATTGATAAGGATACAGGGAATCTCTTACAGGTGCGTCCTGCATTTGGCGGAAATATCATGGCAACAATATTATGCCCGAATCACAGGCCCCAGATTGCAACAGTAAGGCCGAGAGTCATGAAAAAAAGTGAATATAATCCTAAAAAGAAAGGCGGGATAATTTCAGTAAAGGCAGAAGATCTCATATGCAGGACAAAAGTTATAGACACTGTAAAAGAAACCTCTGAATACCGTGTCAACCTGCAGGAAGCGGATATTATCATAGCAGGCGGAAGGGGACTTGGAGACGCAAAAGGGTTCAATCTCCTCTTTGAACTCGCGAAAATACTTGACGGCGCTGTTGCAGCGTCAAGGGCAGCGGTGGACGAGGGCTGGATACAGTACAGCCATCAGGTAGGACAGACAGGCAAAACAGTCTGCCCTAAGATATACATAGCATGTGGAATATCAGGAGCAGTCCAGCATCTTGTGGGCATGCAGTCATCGGATATAATTATTGCAATAAATAAAAATCCTGAGGCTCCGATATTCAATGTCGCGACTTACGGAATAGTCGGAGACATCTATGAAGTACTGCCCTTGCTGATAAAAAAACTGAAAGAGATTAAGTCGTGAAAATAGCCTTTGTCTTTCCCGGACAGGGCTCACAGCATGTAGGCATGGGGAAAAACCTATATGAAAATTTCGATGAAGTAAAAACACTTTACAAAGAAGCCTCTGATGCGCTGGGCTATGATATAGCTGATTTAAGTTTTAACGGTCCTGCTGAAGAGCTTAACAAGACTCATAGAACCCAGCCGTGCCTTCTTGCGGCGAGCATGGCAGCATACACAGTTCTGAAAGCAAAAGAAGTAAAACCCTCTGCTGTTGCAGGCCACAGCTTGGGAGAATACTCAGCGCTTGTTGCATCATCGGTTTTTTCATTCAGAGATGCGGTAAAACTCACAGAGAAACGCGGGCAGCTGATGCAGCAGGCGGTTCCTGAAGGCAAAGGGCTCATGGCTGCTATTCTTGGACTGGATAAGGATAAGGTCAAAGAGATATGCTCTTCTGTGCGCTCGGGTTACGCTGCGCCTGCCAATTATAACTGCCCCGGACAGATAGTAATATCAGGTGAGAAAGAGGCAATTGAAGAGGCAATGAAGCTTGCGAAGGATGCAGGCGCCAAACGGGCAATACCGCTTGCAGTAAGCGCTCCATCACACTGCGCC
>JAZDJF010000036.1:0-5584 GCA_043804165.1 Nitrospirota bacterium | reverse complement strand
AAGCTGGCCCCGCCTTTTTTACTGGACCCCAAAGGCGCGGGCGGTCTGGGACTTTCCACCTCACAGGTCGGGCTCGCATACGGCACGGTGGGCATGATCTGTCTCGTTGTGGGAGGAATCCTCGGCGGATGGCTCATATCCCGGTTCGGGCTTAAGAAGTGTATTTGGCCCATGGCGATTACACTCCACTTCCCTGATCTGTTCTATGTATATATGGCCTATGTGCAGCCTGAAATCGGGCTTACCTATGTCCTCGTTGCCTTGGAACAGTTTGGCTACGGCTTGGGATTCACGGCATTCATGATGTATCTCATGCACATTGCGCGGGGCAGGTACAAAACATCCCACTTCGCTATTTCCACGGGCATCATGGCCCTCGGCATGATGCTGCCGGGATTCATCAGCGGGTATCTCCAGCAGGCAGTCGGATACAGGATGTTCTTTGTCATTGTCTGCGTCCTCGCAATCCCCGGTCTCCTGACCATTCTATTCATTCCAAAAGAAGAAAAACAGGAGTACGAGTGACACAAAAAAATTAATTCAGCATACAGGATACTTCCCTCTGCTTAATGCCATGCAGAATTTATTTATCCCTGCAAATTCCCTATCAAATATCTCCTCTGCCGTCTTTGCTATCTCGCCAATCCTTCTTCCCCTTTCAAGCAAGACCTGCGCAGTTGCAACCTGCGGTTCATCTATGGGTGTGCCTATCCTGCTGAGGAGAAGAACATACACCTCTTTTATGCCCTCTATTTTTTCGTAAATCTCCTTAGCAATCTTATGCGCAAGAACATTGTAAATCTTTCCAACATGGCTTACAGGATTCTTTCCTGCTGCTGCCTCTGTGCCTAACGGCCTGTTCAGGGATATCAGCCCATTCACTCTATTGCCTCTTCCAACCTGCCCTGAATCTGCATCCTCTGCTGAAGTTCCAAGAAGGCTTAAATAAACCCCTCCAAGCCCCCTTCCCTTTTCATCAAGGGTATTAAAATGCACATTTCTTTTTTTGAATCCCTCAAACCGTTCAAGAAAACTCTCCATCACATCATGTATGGCTTCTTTTCTCTCAAAATAGTTTTTCTCTGACTTTATGTAATCTGCAAGCAAAGGCATGGCAACTGTTAAATCCAGAACATTGCCCCTTCTCAGACCCATTACCTTTATGTCTTCGCCAGTCTCGGGATATTTGTTCTTGAATTTTTTTGAATTGAGAAATTGTTCAAGCTCAAGGACAGTTTTTTCCGTGGGACTTAAAGGATAGTATCCGACAGCAGCAGATGTGTCATTCGCAGGCCGCACCTTTCCTTTTCTTAAAAAGATATCTGTAAGTTCTTCTGAGCCGGGCGCAAGCACAATGCGGTATTTTAAATGCCTCTCAGGGTCAACAAACCTCATATTCCCCTTTAACCACTTTTTCGCAGCGCTAACTGCAATATCAGCCACAGGTATTTCTTTATTGCCTGCCCTGAAAGTCGCCCTGTCACCTATTATAAGTTCCATCGGCTTGAGAACCTTACCGCCTCCGAAATATTTCTTAACCCTGCCTGCAGCAAGCAGCCCTTTGTCTATGTTGTGGTGAAGGATTGTGCCGACATGTTTGATGTATTCTTTTGACAATGCCACTGAGATTGCATCCATCATTGAGTCGCACATGTAATCAGGATGCCCGATGCCTTTTCTCTCAACGATCTCAACACGATGCTCTGTGATTGATTTGCCCTTATATGTTTCTATAACAATCATAAATGAAGCCTTAAGCTTTCAGCTATCAGCCAAAACAGCTATTTTTCTAAAGTTTATCATACTTCTTTGCCTGTTAAAGCAGGCATGGTATTTGAGCGGATTTAAAGAAATAAATAGCAGGATTGCCTTGAGCGACTTTCGAGATTTTTGGGAACAGTTCTTAGCGAAATGAAGCGGCCACAGCCTCGACTGTCTGAGCCTGAAGGGCGAGTTTCGAGGATGTAGCGGAATAAGCTTTAGAACTGTCGAAAAATCTCGCAGCAAGCGAAAGTCAGTTCTGCTATTTGAATTATCCATATTTAAAGCTTATCATACTTCTTAGTGCTTCCCTTAGCCTTTTCAACAGGATACTTTTTCTCATTCTTCCTGAGCTTTTTCTTCATCGCATCAAGCAGATCAATCCCAAGGTCATGAGACAAAAGCAGAATATAAACCGCTATATCCGCTACCTCGTCTTTGACATTCTCCAGCCCGCCTTCTTTAAGATGCCTCTTTATATCCTCGTCAGTTTTCCACTGAAACTCCTCAAGCAACTCTGCTGCCTCAAGGACAATTGATATGGCAAGCTCTTTCGGGCGGTGAAACTGCTCCCAGTCCCGCTCTTTGCGGAACTTCAGAAGCTGTTCAAGAATATATTTTAAATCTTTATCCATAGTTCAATTTTACTTATCCTAAAGCGATAGGATAAACCTTGAGCGGATTTTTTTGCCGATATTCCATAAGTTTGCATACAAGAAATAATGAGGCAAAAACCTCGGAGTCCCGATCTTATCGGGGCGAGAATGAGCGAAGGGTTTGTCCTATTGCTTAAAACCACCCTCCCACTCAAGAATCTTCACCATCCCCACCTGATTTATATCCTCCAGCACATCTTCTTCACCCTTGCCTTCTCCACCTCATCCTTTTTTGCCTCATATCCTTTTTTCCCCATCATGCCATAAGTGAAGTTCTTGCCCTCCTCAACACCGGGCTGGTTAAAGGGATTTACGCCGCATAAAAAACCTGTGAACGCTGTCGCCATCTCAAAGAAATGGAATAACTGCCCCATATGATAAGCATCTATCTTCGGAATGCTTATTGTCATATTCGGCCTTTTAATCTTTGACAGGGCAAGCCCTGTTGATTCCTGCTCTGCCTTAATAAGCTCTGAGAGTGTATGCCCTCCGAGATAGCTCATTCCTTCCACATCCTTAAAAACTCTTGGTATTTCAAAGTCAACCCCATAATCATCAATTTTTATGAATATGACAACTTTATCCTCAGGACCTTCCATCCACAGCTGAAGCTGGGAATGCTGGTCTGTTGTGCCGAGTGAAGGATATGGCGTAAGCCCTGATCCCGATTTCCCGAGGCTCTCTGCCCATAACTGGCAGAACCATTCTGCTGTTGGTTTCAGTCCGTCTGCATAAGGAATTAAAACATTTATGTTTCTCTTCTCCTCCCTTTCCATGAGATAAAGAAGAGTTCCGAAAAGATATGCAGGGTTTTTCCATATCTCTGCATCCGAGCATTTACTGTGAATATCCCTTGCGCCTTTAAGCATTTCACCTGAATCAATGCCTATAACCTCGGCAAGAAGCAACCCGACAGGGCTAAGGACAGAATATCTTCCTACAACACCCTGCGGAATTGAGAGCGTCTTAAATCCCTTTTCATCTGCAATCTTTCTCAGACTGCCTTTTTCATGGTCGGTTGTCGCAATAAAATTCTTTGCTGAATCAGAAACAGCGCTGTTCATCTTATCCCAGAGGATCATAAAAGAGGCTATTGTCTCTGCGGTGCTTCCTGACTTTGTGATGACATTAACCGCTGTTTTTTTAAGGTCTGTCAGAGATAAAATCCTCTGAAGTGTCCTCGGATCAACATTATCATAAACAAACACCCTTGGCTTTCTGTCAAGGTTGTGGAAAGGGCTCAACGCCTCAAGTATCGCCCTTGGGCCAAGCGCAGAGCCGCCGATTCCGAGTATTATGAAGTTCTCATTTTTTTTCCTGACATCTGATGCGATTTTTTTAATTTCTGATGTGTCCTGCTCAAGAAGGTCTATAAATGCGAGTTCAGGTCTTTCCTTGGCTTTTATCCTTTTATCAATCTCATATACGACTGCCTTTATGCCTTCTATCTGTCTTTCAGAGATGCCTTTCTCGCCTATCACCTCTCCAATCATATTTGAAAAATTGAGTTCAAGCATAATATTCCTCCATGGATTCAGGCATCTTTTGCTGCCTTGAATCCTTCTTTGAGAAGCACAATTAAAACTGTTGTAATCCCCACAAAAATCCCAGCTATATTTATGACCTTAAGCCACATGAGTATAATCAGAATTACAAAAAGAATAAAAAATCTTATAAGGCTGAAGAAGACAAGCTTTCCGCTTACCTGCTCTGCTGCGCCGACCAGTCCTCCAATACCCCATGCAAGCCCCTTGAGATTAGCAAGAGCGAGTATCCCGCCAATCAGGATGCTCAGAGGAAGCCTCTTCCACTCAATTACAGCCGAGACTATCGCAAAAGGTATCAGTACAAAAGCAGACTGCCTATATACCCTTTTTATTATTTCCGTCATTTCCATTGTATGTCTTCCTCGCCATTCTTATAAGTTCGCGAAAACCTGCAATTATCCCGATTATTAAAAAAATAATTGTAAGCCATGGATATGTTATTACACCAAGGTATTTATCGAAGAGATAATCAAGTCCGTATCCCATAGCAAGCCCGACAAATGTTGCAAGCACAAGGTTAAGCCCTATCGTGCTTGCCTCAAGGAGTTGCCTGAATAACGGTTTATCTGCCACATTGCCACCCTTTTCTAAAGGCAAACATAGACATATAAGTTATGTTAGGAAATACAGGAGGGAATTGTCTTTGAAAGGAGCGAAAAGATTATTCCTTCCTGTATTCAAGGTCATCTAATTTTCTTTTATAGATTCCTTAAAGATTCGTAAGCTGCTTTTACTGTTTTCTCTATATCCTTTTCTGTATGCGCAAGCGACATAAAACCTGCTTCAAACTGGGAGGGTGCGATATTAACTCCTCTATTAAGCATCCCCGTAAAGAATCGTGCAAACCTTGCGGTATCAGAAGTCTTTGCAGTTGCATAATCAAAGATTTCTTTATCCGTAAAATATGTGCAGAACATAGCTCCTGCCCTGTAAAATCTGGTTTTTACGCCAGCCTTCCTTGCCGCATCAACCAGCCCCTCTTCAAGCATTGCACAGAGTTTTTCAAGCTTTTTATATGTCCCTCTGCCTGATAAAATCTTGAGGGTTTCAATGCCCGCTGTCATGGCAAGCGGATTCCCTGAAAGCGTGCCTGCCTGATAAACAGGGCCCTCTGGCGACACCATTGACATAATCTCTTTTTTGCCTCCGTATGCGCCAACAGGAAGCCCGCCTCCTATCACCTTGCCAAGACATGTCATGTCAGGCTTTATCTTAAAATATTCCTGAGCGCCTCCATACGCAACCCTGAAACCTGTCATAACCTCATCAAATATGAGGACGATTCCGTACTTTTTTGTTATCTCTCTCAGTGTCTCAAGGAATCCCGGACGCGGCAAAACGCATCCGATATTTCCCACAACAGGTTCCAGTATCACACATGCTATTGATTTCCATTCCCTGTCAATCACCCTCCTCAATGCGTTTGGATTATTAAACGGAAGAGTTATAGTATTCTGAGCATAGGATTTTGGAACTCCGGGGCTGTCAGGGACTCCAAAGGTCGTTGCGCCTGAACCTGCCTTAACAAGCAGACCGTCTGCATGGCCGTGATAACATCCCTCAAATTTTATTATCTTATCCCTCTTTGTAAATCCCCTCGCAACCCTTATTGCGCTCATC
>JAZDJF010000035.1:0-2129 GCA_043804165.1 Nitrospirota bacterium | reverse complement strand
AGAGTCTTTGCTGCCTTAAGCTGATTGCCCTTTGTCTCCTTAAGGACAATGCTTATCAGCGCCTTTTCAACTTCGGACATTACAGTTGTGTGCAGGTTCGCTGTCTCAAGCTGTGTCATGTCTTTTAGATATTTCTTTAATTTATCCTCAAGGAATTCCTTTATTGAATAAGAATTCCCTTCCTCCACATGGAGGTCGCGCTTTTCTATTGTTGTGCCGTTTGACAGGATACAGGCGCTTTTTATTGTGTTCTCAAGCTCTCTGACATTACCGGGCCAGTCATACTTCGTTATGAAATCTTTTGCCTCTTTTGAGAGTTCTTTCTGTCCTGTATTAAATTTTTTCTGCGCCTCTTTGAGGAAATGCTTTGCGAGGAGAAGGACATCTTCCCTGCGGTCTCTTAATGAAGGCAGTTTAATCTGCACAACATTAAATCTATAATAAAGGTCTTCCCTGAATGATCCTTTGCTTACAGCATCTTTCAGGTTTTTGTTAGTAGCGCCTATTATCCTTACATCTGCCTTTGTCACCTTGTTGCTCCCAAGGGGACTGAATTCATTGTCCTGCAAAAATCTTAGAAGTTTTGCCTGAAGGTTCATGTCAAGTTCCGATATCTCGTCAAGGAACAATGTGCCTCCGCTTGCTGATTCTATCTTTCCGATGCGTTTGTCTTTTGCCCCTGTGAATGCGCCTTTCTCCCATCCGAAAAGCTCTGCCTCAATGAGGTCTTTTGGCATTGATGCGCAGTTTATTACAACGAAGGGACCTGAATTTCTTTTGCTGTTATAGTGTATTGCCCTTGTAACAAGCTCTTTCCCTGTTCCGCTTTCGCCTGTTATGAGGACCGTAATGTCCTTTGCTGCGACCCTTCCTATTTCTTTGAATACCTTAAGTATCTTTTCGCTTCTTCCAACTATCTCAGGCGCTTCTGCCTCTGTCTTTTTAAGTTCTTCCCTTAAAGCCATATACTTAAATGCCTTTTCAACGACTATCTTGAGTTCCTCAATATCAAATGGCTTTTCAATATAGTTATAAGCGCCTTCTTTCATCGCATCTATTGTGCTTTCCATTTTCCCGTGAGCTGTTATCATTATCACTGTTGCCTCTGGGTTGGATGATTTTATTTCGCGTAGCCCGTCAAGACTGTTTCCGTCAGGCAGGATAAGGTCAAGCAGTATGACCTGCGGCTCGTCTTTTACGGCTTTCATGCCTGAAGAGAGTTTTGTGTGCGAGACGATCTTGTAGCCCTGCGGTTCAAGAGCCTTCTCTATGACCCACGCTATGCTTTCATCATCGTCAATTATTAGAACTTCTTTGTTCATAGTTTGCTATCTTTCAGGCAATACATTATATTTTCGCTCTCCGCCTGAGGCGGACTCGGTCGTTCCGACCTCCTATCTGTCATTCTGGCTTGTCCAGAATCTTTTTTACGATTCCGACCCGATCCTCGGCATCGCGAGGACAGGAGTCGGAAGGATTCCCGACAAGCGGGAATGACAATACCGGGAATGACCTTGCTATGGAATATCGGCAAAAAAATCCGCTTAAATGCTGTGTCTCTTCTATTTCTTATTCCCCCTCTCTACGAGTCTACGACAAAAGGTATATAAACATTAAATGTGGTTCCTTTGTCAAGATGGCTTTCAACCTTAATGAATCCCTTGCGGTCAAGGATAATTTTTTTTGTCAGGGCAAGCCCTATGCCTGTTCCATGCTTCTTATTTAATGCGCTGGGGATGTGTATAAACATTAAACCTGTCCCCCCGGACAAATCCGACAAGCGTAATCCCCCGTAATTCTGCAATCTCAATTGCAAGATGAGTTGGCGCTGTCCTGCTTGCAACTATCGGGATGCTCCATCTTGAGCATTTTGATGCAATCTCAGATGAAAGCCTTCCGCTTGCGAGCATCAGCTTTCCTGCGAGCCCTATGTTTTCAAGCACAGAGTATCCAATGACCTTGTCAACCGCATTATGCCTTCCTATATCCTCTGCGAATGCAATAATATGCCTGCCGTCTGAAAGCGCAGCGCTGTGAACACAGCCTGTAAGCCTGTAAAGATCAGAACGGAGCTGGAATTCCTTAAAGATGCTGAGAAGACTCTTTGCCTCGATTGAAAATTCATCTGT
>JAZDJF010000034.1:0-3770 GCA_043804165.1 Nitrospirota bacterium | reverse complement strand
GATTAACCTTCTTGCAAGGGTTCTCCACATCCTCAGATTTCCTGTTGCATCTATTATTATGTTATGCCCCTGCTCAGTCATTATCTTTGCGAGATATACGAGTGAACGGTAAACAATGTCCCTTTCAAAATCCGAATAAGTAGGCGTTGGTGTTGCCACCTTTCTGAACTCATCCATCCTCAATATGATAAATTTTGGATAGAGTTTTTTGATTCTGTCAGCGAGTGTGCTCTTCCCGCTTCCCGGAAGCCCTGTTATCCACAAAGCAAAACCCTTCATGCAATAAGTTTAATACCAAAGGAGAAATATGGCAATTCAATAATCCCGTGTGGTATCATATCTCATCTTTTTTATTTTTCTTCCAAGAACATGGCTGAAATTATCCCTTTCAAGGGAGTCCTCTACAATATGTCTAAGGTTTCCGGGGAGGATGTAATTGCCCCTCCTTACGATATTATTGCGCCTGAATACAAAGAAAAACTCTACAGCAAAAGCCCTTATAACATTGTAAGGATTGATTTCGGCAAGGAACTTGAGGGCGATAATGAATTACAGAACAAGCATACAAGGGCGGCAAACAATCTCAATTCATGGCTGAAAGATGGAATTCTGCATGGAAGTAAAACTCCTGCTTTTTATGCTTACGAAGTAGAGTACAAGGTTAAAGAAAAGACTAAAAAACTCAGAGGTTTTTTCAGCCTTGTGCGTCTTGAGGAACTCGGCAAGGGCGTATACCCGCATGAATGCACGCACTCAAAGCCAAAAGCCGACAGGCTGAATCTTTTAAGAACATGCAGGGCAAATATAAGCCCGATATTTTCGCTCTATAACAGTCCTGAGAAAAAGGCATCCGAAATAATAAGCAGGGTTATGCTCCAGAAGCCCTATATGAAGGCGAAAGATTCTGACGGCGCAATCCACAGGCTGTGGGTTGTTGAAGCTGAGAAGGATATTAAAACAACCCAGAATGACCTGAAAGGAAAGCCGGTGTTTATAGCTGACGGCCATCACAGATATGAGACAGCGCTTGAGTTTAAGAAAGAGATGAACAGGAGCGGCGGCTGGGATTACGTTCTTATGTTCCTTGCCAATATGTCAGATGAAGGGCTGACAATACTTCCTGCTCACAGGCTTGTTAAAAATCTGTCTGAAAACTCTCTTGATATCCTGTCAGGGTATTTTGCTATAGAAATTCTCTCCTCGCAGGATGACATTACAGGGGCATTATCCGGATGTGGACATGCCATCGGCTTCTGTCATCGCAACAGCGATAACCTGTATTTGCTCAGGCATAAAGGTTCCGGCCTTGAGAATATAAATCCTGCATTAAAAGAACTTGATGTTACCATACTACATGAACTAATATTTAAGAAGCTGCTGAATATTTCTGAGGTAACATACGAGATGGACGCAGCGGAAACAAGGGATATGGTCAGAAAAGGGATTTATGATGCGGCATTTTTCCTGAATCCTACAGGAGTTAAGGATGTTGAGAGGGTTGCCCTTTCAGGCGAAAGGATGCCGCCAAAATCCACATATTTTTATCCCAAGCTTTTAACAGGCATGGTTATTTATAAATTTTAGGTTTTAGGTTCTAGGTTTTAGTCTAACACCTGATACCTGACACCTGATAAAAAAGGAGGATTTTTATGGCGGTTAAGGTAGCGATTAACGGATTCGGAAGGATTGGAAGGGTTTTTTTAAGGGCAAGCGTGTCATGCAAGGATTTTGAGATTGTTGCCATAAATGACCTTACAGACGCAAAGACCCTTGCGCACCTGCTTAAGTATGACTCTGTGCACGGGATATTTAATGCAGATGTAAAAGTCACTGACGGCGGGATAAGCGTCAACGGGAAGGAAATAAAAATCCTTGCTGTCACAGAGCCTGAGAAACTTCCATGGAAAAGTCTCGGCATTGATGTCGTTCTTGAATCAACAGGAAGATTTACAGACAAGGCATCCGCCTCAAAACATCTTGATGCAGGAGCGAAATGGGTGATAATATCAGCGCCTGCAAAAGACCCTGATGTTACAGTATGTCTTGGAGTAAACGAAGAGATGCTTGACCCTTCAAAGCATAAGGTAATCTCCAATGCATCTTGCACAACCAACTGTCTTGCGCCTGTGGCAAAGGTGCTGCATCAGGAATTCGGCATAGTGAGAGGGTTAATGACTACAATCCATTCATATACCAATGACCAGTGCATTCTTGACCTTCCGCATAAAGATTTAAGGAGGGCAAGGGCTGCTGCAATGTCTATGATCCCAACAACAACCGGCGCTGCAAAGGCAGTAGGCCTTGTTTTGCCTGAATTAAAAGGCAAGCTTGACGGTATGGCAATAAGGGTTCCGACTCCCAATGTATCTGTTATAGACCTTGTGGCTGAACTTAAAAAAGATGCGACTGTAGAGGAAGTGAATGCAGCCTTGAAAAAGGCGGCTGAAGGCAAAATGAAAGGGATTCTTCAATATACAGAGGAGCCTGTTGTATCCATAGACTTTAACGGCAATGCCCATTCTTCTATTGTTGATGCATCTGTTACAAAGGTTCTGGAAGGCAGGATGGTGAAAGTCATTGCATGGTATGATAATGAGACAGGTTACAGTTCACGGGTTCGCGACCTGATAATCTATCTCACAAAGAGGAGTTAGTCTGCAATGGCAAGGAAAAATAACAATCACAATCCTGGACCGATTAAAGATGTACTGAACAAACTTACAGTTGAAGAGTTGAATATCAGAGGCAAGAGGGTTTTTATAAGGGCGGACTTTAATGTGTCTCTTGATGACAACCTTACCATCACCGATGACCGCAGGATTCGCTCTACTCTGCCGACAATAGATTATGCAATAGACGAAGGAGCAAAGGTTATACTTGCTTCCCATCTTGGAAGGCCCAAAGGGAAGGTTAATCCCAGATTTACCCTTGCGCCTGTTGCAAAGAGGCTGCAGAGGCTTCTTGGCAAGGAGGTTATCTTTGCGCCTGATTGCATAGGGCCGCATGTGGAAAGCATTGTTTCAAAGATGAAGGAAGGCGATGTCCTTCTTCTGGAGAATCTCAGGTTCCATCCCGGCGAAGAAAGGAACGATGAAGAATTTGCCAAGGCGATTGCAAGGCTTGCTGATTATTATGTGAATGATGCCTTTGGAACATCGCACAGGGTGCACGCATCAGTGGTCGGCATCACAAAGTTTCTGCCTTCAGCGGCAGGCTTTCTGATGAGAAAGGAAATAGAATATCTTAAGGGAACCGTGCATAATCCTGTAAGGCCGTTTGTCGCCATACTCGGAGGCGCAAAGGTCTCGGGCAAGATAGGCGTTCTTGAAAATCTTGTTGATAAGGTTGACAAGGTAATAGTTGGCGGCGGAATGGCATACACTTTTATTAAGGCAATGGGATACGAAGTCGGAGATTCGCTTGTAGAGGCGGAGATGCTTGAATTTGCAGAGATGATAAGAAAAAAACTGGTAAAAAATAATGTGAAGTTTTATCTTCCTGTTGACAGTGTGATAGCACAGAGCATGGAGGCCGGCTCCGAGACAAAACTGGTTACTACGCAGGAGATTCCAAAAGGCTGGAGGGCGCTTGATATAGGCCCGGCATCTGTTAAACTTTTCTCAGAGGCGTTGCAGAATGCAAAGACGATACTATGGAACGGCCCTATGGGTGTTTTTGAGATGGATGCATTCTCAAGGGGCACTTTTGCTATTGCCAATTCCGTGGCTGATGCGTATGCTCTCACAATAGTCGGCGGAGGAGACACTGAC
>JAZDJF010000033.1:0-9523 GCA_043804165.1 Nitrospirota bacterium | reverse complement strand
TTTGTAGAAAATAAAATGGCAACACAGGAGGAGTTGTTTTATACTATTAACACGCTTTACGAGAAACAGAAACAGATAGTCATTTCCAGCGACAGGCCGCCGAAGGAGATCAAGACTATAACGGACAGGCTCAGGTCCCGCTTCAGCATGGGACTCATCGCTGATATACAACCGCCGGAATACGAGACACGGGTAGCGATAATACATAAAAAATCAGACATGGAAAGAATAGGGCTGAAAGAGGATGTTGTTAATTTCATTGCGGCAAAAGTAAAGACAAATATAAGGGAACTGGAAGGCTGTCTTATCAGGCTTGGCGCACAGGCAGCTCTTACGGGAAGCCCGATAGATGTGGAGATGGCAAAGAAGGTCCTGAAGGATTTTATCCAGGATGAAGAAAAACCTATAACCTCAGAGCAGATACAGAAAACAGTCTGCGAATATTTCGGCTTAAAAATTCAGGACATAAAAGCCCGAAAGAGGACAAAGGAGATAGCACAGCCCAGGCAGATAGCGATGTACCTGAGCAGACAGCTCACGGACGGCTCTCTGAACGATATTGGCAAGAGCATGGGAGGCAAAGACCATGCAACCGTTATATACGCCTGCAAACAGGTAGAGGACAAAAGGGCTAAAGACGAGAACTTTAACAGGATGGTAGAAACCCTGTTGCGAAAAATAAAACCTTAAGGAGGGGTTATGAAGCTGAGTGTTTCAAAAGAGGAACTGCAGGAAAAGCTTTCAAATATCCAGAATATTGTAGAAAAAAGGAATACAATGCCTGTGCTGAGCCACTTCCTTTTAGATGCCGGCAAAAAGAAGGCACACATTGTCGCCACTGACCTTGAGACGGCAATAAAAGAACCGCTTCAGGTTAAAGTTGAACAAGAAGGGAAGCTCTGCATCCCTGCGCGGAAGATGTTCGAGATAGTTAAAGAGGTGGACGGAGACATCACAATGGAGACCGAAGACGGACAGTGGCTCAAAGTAAACGCAGGACTGAGCAAATTCAAGCTTGCCTGCCTCTCAGCAGACGAATTCCCCGCATGGCCGGGAATGGAAAATGTAGAAGAAATGCAGATGGATACAAAAAACCTTATAGAGATGATAGAAAAGAGCCTTTATGCCGCAGGAGAAAGCGATACAAGATATACGCTGAACGGGCTGCTCTTTCATGTAAAAAAAGGCAGCAGCGAAATGACCGTTGTCGGAACAGACGGACATAGGCTGTCAAGCATAACCAGCAAGATAAACACTCCGTTAAAGGAAGAGAAAAAAGTGATTATCCCGCGGAAGGCAGCAGCAGAAATCAGGAGGTTTCTTGACAGGGATACGGAGAGCCTCACAGTTGTCATAGGCAAAAACCATGTAATGTTTAAGATAGAGGAAGTGGAGTTTTTAACAAGGCTGATAGAAGGAACATACCCTAACTATGAACAGGTGATACCATCAGGCAATGAAAAGAAAGTCATAATAAGCAAAGATGAATTTATAAAAGCGCTGAGAAGGGTCTCTGTAATGAGCAGGGAAAAAAGCAATGCGATTAAGGTTGATATCGCAGACGGAACTCTGGCGCTTTCTGCCTCAAACCCTGACCTCGGCGAGGCAAAAGATGAGGTGAAGATTGAATATAAAGGGGAAGCGCTTTCTCTTGGATTTAATGCAAGGTATCTGATAGACGCTTTGAATGCCATGAGCGGAGAAAAAGTTGTTTTTGAACTTCAGGACCCGCTAAGCCCTACCCTCTTAAAAGAGGAGAAGAATGATAATTATAAATGTGTGATAATGCCGATGAGGGTATAAGAAACCGTGATGCGTGAAGAGTGAAACGTGATGAGCGCTGGGCAAAACTCATAACGCATTACGCATAACGCATTACGTCTTTTAGCGAGGAGATATGGAAGAAAAAGAACAGATAAATAACGATGCAGAGTCCTACGGCGCTGAGGACATCAAAATACTAAAAGGGCTGAGCGCTGTAAGAAAAAGGCCTGCGATGTACATAGGCTCAACAGGGCCCGAGGGACTGCATCATCTTGTATACGAGGTTATGGACAACAGCGTTGACGAATCCCTTGCGGGTTTTTGTAAAGACATAGAGGTAATGCTCCACCACGACGGAAGCTGTACTGTAATAGATGACGGAAGGGGCATACCTACAGACCAGCACCCCGGAGATCCTGAAGGAAGGACAGCAGCGGAAATAGCCCTTACAGAACTTCATGCCGGAGGAAAATTTGAATCAAAGGCGTACAAAATATCAGGAGGGCTTCATGGCGTCGGGGTCTCTGTTGTAAATGCCCTGTCTGAATGGCTTGACGTTGAGATAAAGCAGAACGGAAAGGTGTTTCAGCAGCACTTTGACAGAGGTGTGCCTGCAGGAGCGCTCGCTGTTGTCGGAAAGACAAAAGGCAGGGGAACCAAGGTCACATTCAAACCTGATGGAGAGATTTTTGAAACAACAGAATTCAGCTACGATGTCCTTTCACAGAGATTAAGAGAAATGGCATTTCTTAACAGCGGGCTTAAGATTTCCATACAGGATGAAAGCACAGACAAAAAACAGGAGTTCCTCTATAAAGGGGGGATTGTTTCTTTTGTTGAGCATCTGAATAAAAACAAAACTCCGCTTCATCCAAGGCCTATATACATATCAGGAGAAAAAGACGGAATCGCAGCAGAGATAGCGCTTCAGTATAATGACGGCTATGCGGAGAGCATCTTCACATTTGCAAACAATATAAACACAAAAGAAGGCGGAACGCACCTCATAGGATTCAAATCCGCACTGACAAGGACAGCGAACAGCTATTCTGCATCCTCAGGGCTTTTGAAGAACGGCAAAGAAGCTCTCTCAGGAGATGATATAAGAGAGGGGCTTACAGCGGTTATAAGCGTTAAGCTTCCCAATCCCCAGTTTGAAGGCCAGACAAAGATGAAGCTCGGAAACAGTGAGGTAAAAGGGATAGTAGAGTCAATAGTCAACGACACGCTCGGCGCCTATTTTGAGGAAAACCCCTCTGTTGCCAAGAAGATTATAGAAAAGGCTGTGCAGGCAGCAAGGGCAAGAGAGGCAGCAAGAAAGGCGCGGGAACTTGCAAGGAGAAAAGGGATTCTTGACGACACAGGATTACCCGGCAAACTTGCGGACTGCTCTGAAAAAGACCCGGCATTGTCCGAGATATTTATTGTTGAGGGCGACTCTGCAGGCGGCTCTGCCAAGCAGGGACGCGACAGGCGCGCTCAGGCAATATTGCCTCTCAGGGGAAAGATACTGAATGTTGAAAAGGCGCGGTTTGACAAGATGATTGCCTCAGAGGAAATAAAGATTCTCATAACAGCGCTTGGAACAAGCATCGATACAGAATTTGACATATCAAAAATCCGCTATCACAAGGTAATCCTGATGACAGACGCTGACGTTGACGGCGCACATATCAGGACGCTCCTGCTTACGTTTTTTTACAGGCAGATGCCGCAGGTTATAGAAAACGGCTATCTTTACATTGCACAGCCGCCCTTGTTTAAGGTCAAGAAAGGAAGGACAGAAAAATACGTCCAGAACGAGGCAGAGATGCAGAACATGCTCTTTGAGCTTGCCGCAGACGACCTTGCGATTCCGATAAAAGGGCAGACTGTAAAAGGAAAGGCGCTAATCCCGCATCTAAAGAGGCTTTCCAAGTTTGAACGGCTCATGGAATGGTTCAGCAGAAGGAGAAAGGACCCGGATGTTTTAAAGTTTATCTTAAATGCAGGGATAAATAAAGAGCTGCTGAAGGATCAAAATGCGCTCGAGAAACTGGTAAAGGCAATAGAGAAAGCGCTGTCTGACATTTCAATAGGCGAGATTAATCCCGATGAAGAGCATCAGGCATACAGCGTTGAGATAAAAAGGCAGAACAAAAAAGTCCTGATAGACATGAACTTCCTTATGTCTCCTGAATTCAAAGAGCTTGAAAACAGCTACAACATTGTAAAAGACCTTGGAGATTTGCCGTATAAGGCAGAGACAAAAGAAGGGATAAAAGAACTGGGCTCAAGTTCAGAGCTTCAGGACTATGTGCTCAGCGTTGCCAAAAAAGGTCTCACGATTCAGAGATACAAAGGACTCGGAGAGATGAACCCCTCACAGCTCTGGGAAACGACAATGGATGCCGAGAAAAGGACGCTCCTGCAGGTAAAGGTAGAAGATACGGTGCAGGCAGACGAGATATTCACGATTCTCATGGGCGACCAGGTAGAGCCGCGCAAAGATTTCATTACAAAGCACGCCTTAGAGGCGAGGAATATAGATATATAAATTGTGGTCACAATTGTTGACACATTTTAACTTTGATGATATAATTTTCTTATGAAAGTAGCAACGGTAAGGAAATTCAGAGATAAGGCGACGAGTTATTTCAAAGAGGACGAACCGGTTCTTGTTACAAGACATGGCAGAGTAACAGGTCTTTATCTGCCCATAGAACACCCCGAAAGTTTTCCCTTGGAATTAAGAAAAGATATGCTTGTCCGCTTTGGAGAGTTTATAGGCCGTTCACTTGCGAAAAAAGGCATCACAGAGGAAAAACTCATTGCAGGCTTCCAGTCCTTTAAAAAAACTCGCCAATGAAATTGGAGATTCCAATCTGGAGCAATGACAGGGATTTCAGACATGCTGAAATTGAGGTTTACACAACGGCAAGATTATTGAAAAATTTAGGCATATAAGAAGTTTTAACCGCTGATTAAAACATCCCTGAATATGCTGTTGAGAGTTCTTTGTTCCTTGATGAGGGCGCCGAGATGTCCCCTTCCATGCAGGTAAAAATCAGCATAATTGCAAAATAGCGGGGCTACAAGTCTCTACTTATTTCTGCAGATTTTGCCTTGGCTGATTATATTTACCGGTCAGGGAGTTAGACTTGATTTTTAACAATTCCAAAAACATTTTTAGGGGATCACTCATAATCTCAACGCTGGAAAATGGTGAATTCATCCATCTTACAGGCACCTCTTTTATCGTATACCCTGCTTTTTTCGCAAGACAGAGAACCTCCACATCAAAAGAAAAACCATCTATACAGGATTTATTAAAAAGGGCCCTTGCTATATCTCCCTTGAAAAGTTTAAACCCGCATTGGGTATCCTTTATTCCTCTTATAACAAGCATTCTAACAAGAACATTGAAGATTTTCCCCATATCTTCTCTGTACCATGGTTGCCTCGCGAGAATACAAGAGTCCTTGAGTCCACGGGAACCTATAGCTATGTCATAGTCACTATGGATAAAGGAAATAAGCTTTTCCAGTTCCTCGATAGGAGTGGACAGATCGGCATCACAGGTGAGCAGAAGATTACCGCTGGATGCAAGAACGCCTTTTCTGACAGCGCACCCCTTGCCGGCATTCTGTGGGTAGTGAATCAAATTAATATTATTAAGGCGCCGACTAAGATTTTTTACCAGAGATGCTGTGTTATCTGAGCTTCCATCGTTAACGACTATTATCTCACTCTTCCTGAATCTGTCTGTGCAATACGCATACACCTTTTCCAAAGTCGGGCGAATTCTTGACTCCTCATTATACGCGGGTATCACAATAGAGATAAAATCGTTCATGTAGATCACATGTCTACGAAGTAATTCTTCCAGGCAATGTCTATCCCCCCGCTTGAGAGCTGAGGTGGGTGGTTGTAATAATGAGCATCGTCTATAATATGGTCGATAATATCTCTTGGATGACATGCATTAAGCTTCACACCAAGCCTTTTATAGTAATTTTTCAAAAGATAGTCATACACATCCGGTTTGAAATCAATCCCGTTATATTCACATACCTTGATAAATATCTCTTTATATTCCTTCTCTGACGGATGATCTATCTTAATCTTGTACCTGATCCTTCTTAAGAACGCCTCATCGACCAGTTTCTTGGGCTCTATATTCGTGGAGAATATGACAAGCTGGTCAAAAGGGATATCAAACTTCAAGCCTGTATGAAGAGTCATGAAATCCGTTCTCCTTTCAAGAGGCACTATCCATCTGTTTAAAAGACTCTGGGAGTCTATTTGCTGCCTGCCGAAATCATCTAATATAAAAAGACCATTATTGGCCTTCATTTGAAGTGGGGCCTCATAAAATTTGGAAATGGGATTAAAGTCGAGATCAAGCATTCTCAGCGTAAGCTCACCACCAGTAACAATTACAGGCCTTTTAACCAGTATCCATCTCTGGTCTAACGCTTCACTTGATTCCTGCTCTGCCGGGAAATGACTGACCAGGTCAAAAACAGTTACTATCTGTCCTCCTACGATAATCGCATAAGGCATATAAACTGTTTCCGGCAGAACCTTCCCTATGGTCTCTGCTATCGTGGTCTTTCCGTTTCCTGAAGGACCATAAATAAAGATGGCCCTTCCCGAACTTATGGCGGGCCCCAGTATCTTTAAAAGCTCCTCGCTTACAATAAGACCGGAAAAAGCTTTGTTTACAGTCGCTTCACTCACTATAATATTTTTTACTGTCTGCAATTCCACCATTTTTTTATATAAGTCCAGAGGAACAGGCGCGGGACCGACATAACGGCATATATCAAGGAGTTCAGCCCCTCTCACTTTGCCGTTGCCGGTACTATTAAATTTATATGTTTCCTTGGCATACCCTCCAGCGCCTTTGACTTCAACAAAATGTTCCCTCCTCAGCGTCTCAACCGCCGCATCAACTATTTGTATCGGTAGTTTGATCTTCTCTGACACATCTTTAAGGGTAAATTCGCCCATGAAAAGGATATGCTTCATGATGAGGTCTGTAATGAACGATAAATCAAGACCAGTCTCATCAACGTTCTTGGGTGCATTTGGACTGACAGCAAAAAAATTCTTCAGTTCTTCAGCTGTTGTAAAGCCAAGGACAACGAGATTATGTCCCAGCCTTCCCCCATGAAGTGTCTGCCGTTCTAAAGCTTCATGAAGTTGGGCCGCTGTAACAACCTTATCTTTTAAGAGCTTCTGACCTAACAAACTTTCCAATTTAACACCTCCATATTTCCGGCATTGCCTTTCTCACCAATAAATTATCCTTATTAATAATCCTTTTCCTCTCTCCATAGAAAACCTGTCTCATTATTGAATTTGGTTATCGAGTCCGAATCCTCAAAACTTCCCGTAAAGCGATCTTCATCGTCCCAAAACAAGGCATCCGGAAGTACAAATCTAAACAGCGTCTTCGAAAAAGGAGAGACAATTACATCCTTATATTCTTTCATTCGTGCATGCTTCTGTCTTTCATAAAAAACAAAGAGAACATCTGTCTTATATGGAGCCGCAACTCTGTTTTCCATAACAAAAGTATAGATACCACTATCGATTTTTGCAACTGAAAAAACTTTCTTCACTTCTCTTTCTGTATCATTTTCTCTCTCTGTTTCTGTAATTATAAAGAACTGGACTTTCTTTTCGTCTCCCCATGTATGTCTTTTACGAAGGCTGAGATAGGGATTTTTTAAAAGATATATAAATATCCCTGAATCCTCGTCATTCCTCACGAGAACCTCTATTTTTAGATCTTTCAAAAAGAGTGACTCGTCCAGAGGTATCCCTATTGAAGACATTTCGACATCTGGTTCTGTATTTTTTTTATTCTGTTCTTTTATCATCTCAGATACTGCATTTTCTTCTTTTTCAGGTGGTTTATCGTACTGCGTACCTGCCTCAGTTCTGTCAAGCCGGATATTTGATTTCCGGGGCCACTCAGGCAATGGCGAAAATACAGCAGGAGCTTTTTTCTCTAAATTCAACCCAATTGTTTTTTCAGATGCAGACTGCAGCTTCAAAAAGGCGCCCTGAATTATTTTATTAATATCAGGTTGCCAAAACTCTCTCTTCCCCTTAATCTCTGCATTCTTTTCGTGAATACCTTCAAGATATTTAGTATCGGTTTGTACGGATTTTACTGCCTTGTCTGCTTTTTCAGGCGCCTCTTTCTCCACACTACTTTCAGGAGCCCCTTCTTTTTTCTCTCTGCCATACTCTGGATTATTCGTATTTAAAGGAACAGAGACTGTTCTTTTTATCGCATCTTTTGGGGGCTGGTCATCCAGTACAGATTTTTTTTCTGATGAGTTCTCCTGAACATGATCAAAATATATCGATTTATTTTCATTCAGAACAGCTTTTTCAGAAGTTACTGCCTGATGAGGCGCTTCGGGGTCATCTTTTTTAACTATTCCTTTATCAAGGCTTTTGTCTATATCCAGGAGTTCAGCTGATAAGGGCGCTCCATCCATCGATTCAGCGATAGCATCGATTTCATTCTGTTTGAATTCAGGATGATTCTTATCACCCATGTTCTCGCCGGATACGTCTTCATCTTCCTGAACTTTAACCGTTTCTTCTGAAGGCGCCATTTCCTCTGTTTTGTTATTTTTATCGGCGTTATCTCTATAAATCATCTCCGGTTCCATGCTTTTTTGAGCTACAGTCTGCCCTTTCAAAATATCAATTTCTGACAATGATTTTGCCTTCATTTCTTCCTCGTCTGCCAAATAGATGAAATATCCCCATAATGATTTTCTGCCATTTTCCTTGCTATATCCCGGGAGTGTTAGCAAAAAAGAGAGGAGGAGAATATGAATGAAAAGAGAATACACGATGTTGATAAAAAAAGCATTACTTTTATCTGAAGAAAAAAAGGTTGTCATATAATTATTTGTTCATAAAATATTTATCATTTTTGTATTTATTTGTCGTCAGGTCTGATATTCTTATACTTTTCTATCCATTCCTGATTCTCAGACGTATTTTTCATAAATATATTTGCTACCTTATCAGCATATATCAACTTCCAGTCATCTCTTTGCAGGAGAAACTGCGAGAGGGTCGATTTATCATTATAAATAATCCAGTTTATATCATGCTTCTTGAGCGCCTCTTCCCATCCCCTTTCTATTCTTGTAATCTTATAATATTCCTTTATATGTTCCGCTCCATACATGTCTGACCTGCCATCAAAAAATACTTTATATTCAGGCCATACAGTGTAGATTATATAATCGCCAAACCCATCGTTGTTAAACATATTCCCTGGCAAATGCTCTTCCTGTAAAAACTCCACTGCGGCAACAGGCATTGTTTCTTCATCAAATCTGTGAACCACATTGCCATTTAATAAAAGAAGAAGGACCGCTAAAATTCCCGCGATAGGCCATAGATAACCTTTTGCGGCTGTGTCAACAGAACCAATCCTCTCCGCCCTCTTTTTTATAAATGACATAAATTTCGTCTGAGATTGACTTACGATATGCTCTGTCTGCTTAACTAAAATAATTCCAACGATCATAGCAAAAAGAGGTATATAGCGCACTGAATAAAGCGCCATATAGGTAAAAAGCACGGTAAGCATAAGTTCTATGATATTCAAGCTCTTTTTTGAGATTGCAAAGACAGTTATCATAAGCAATAAGAGATACTTAAAGAACAATGGCTCATGAAAATTTGGCGAGAGGAACTCAATTATATTATCCATGATAAATCTGTTTGAAGTCAG
>JAZDJF010000032.1:0-5610 GCA_043804165.1 Nitrospirota bacterium | reverse complement strand
AGGAGCATTCCTTCTTTTGATCTGTGCAGAGGGCTTGCTGAATGCAGAGAGTTTCTCCTGTCTTTCGGAGGACACAGGCAGGCAGCAGGCGTAAGGCTTAAGGTTGAAAACATCCCGCTTTTTGAAAAGGCGATGCAGCGCATAGTTGAAACCGCTCTGTCCAAGGAAGATCTTGTCCCCTCACTTGAGATTGATGCGGATGTGGCGCTCTCTGAGGTTAACCATAGCCTTATCAGGGAGATTGCAATGCTTGAGCCGTTTGGTTACTGCAACGAGGAACCGTTCCTTGCAGCCAGAAAACTTGAGGTTGTAAATCCAAGGATAGTAGGCAACAATCACCTGAAAATGAAACTAAAACACGGCGCGCATTCAGTGGATGCAATAGGGTTTGATATGGGAAGCACAGAGGTGTCCGGCGCGGTGGACGCTGTATTTACTCCGACCCTGAATGAATATAACGGAAGCAGCTATCTCCAGTTAAGCCTCAAGGCATTAAGACCAAGCAAAAACAGGGATTAGGTTCCAGGTATCAGGTTCCAGCAATAAAGAGCAGTTGAAGTTTTTTACTGACACCTAAGACCTAACCCCTAAAACCTGAATATCATCGTATAATAAACTCATGGCTGAAGATGTTGTAACGATTGACGACTTAATAAAAAAAGTGCTTTCTTACAATCCTGATGCAGATGTTAAACTCCTGAAAAAGGCATATATCTTTTCCAGTGAGGCTCACGGCAATCAGACGCGGATAGAAGGCTCTCCGTATATAGAACATCCCCTCGCTGTCGCATCTATTCTTGCGGATATGAAGATGGATACAACCACTATTGCCGCAGGGCTTCTCCACGACACAATCGAAGACACAACCATAACGGCAAAAGACATGAAATCCCATTTTGGGGATGACATCGCATTCCTTGTAAATGCCCTTACGAAATTAAGCAGGATGGAGTTCATGACAAAGGAGGAGGCGCAGGCGGAAAATTTCAGAAAGATGCTTCTGGCAATGGCAGAGGATGTGCGCGTCATACTCATAAAATTTGCCGACAGGCTTCACAACATGAAGACCCTTGAACACCTCCCGGAAACAAAGAGGGAGAGGATTGCCGTTGAGACGCTTGATATTTATGCGCCTATAGCAAACAGGCTCGGGATTGGCTGGCTGAAGACAGAATTTGAAGACCTCAGCTTTAAGTTCATGATGCCTGAACTGCATGAAGAGATTGTAAAGAAGATTGCAAAGAGAAAAGAGGAACAGGAAGTTTATCTCAGAGAGATTGTAAGGGAAATAGAGACAAGGCTCAAAGAGGAAAATATAGCAGGGAAGGTCTCATACAGGATAAAACATTCCTACGGCATCTATCAGAAGATGCAAAAGCAGGGCATTACATTTGAGCAGATACAGGATGTCCTTGGAATCAGGATTATCACGGACACAAAAGCCAATTGCTATGCAATCATGGGGATTATCCACTCGCTCTGGACGCCTGTGCCGGGCAGGTTCAAGGATTTCATCGGCGTCCCGAAATCAAATATGTATCAGTCATTGCACACGACAGTAATCGGGACTAAAGGTGAGAGGGTTGAGAGGGTTGAGTTCCAGATAAGAACTGCTGATATGAACAGGGTTGCAGAAGAGGGCATAGCGTCCCACTGGAAATACAAAGAAAAAGGCGCTCCCACTGAAAAAGACAGCAGGTATATTGCCTGGCTCAGAGAGCTGGTGCAGTCCCAGAAAGAGCTTCCCAATGCAAAGGATTTTCTTGAAGAGCTAAAGGGCGCTGTTGTGCCTGACGTTGTTTATGTCTTCACTCCCAGAGGCGATATTAAGGAACTTCCCTCAGGTTCAACCCCTGTTGATTTTGCATACAGCATTCATACGCAGGTCGGACACAAATGTGTGGGCGCAAAGGTTGGCGGCAGGATTGTGCCATTGAGATACCAGCTAAAAAACGGCGATACACTGGAGATAATAACCTCTACGACGCACAAGCCGAGCAGGGACTGGCTGAAATTCGTTGTAACACAGCGCGCAAAGACCAGGATAAAACAATGGATAAATGTAGAAGAGCGGACGCAGGGAGTGGAGCTTGGCATTAAAATCATGGAGAGTGAACTGAAAAAACATAACATGAGCAATACGCTCATGAAATCCGATGAGATACTGCAAGTGGCAAAGTCTCTGGGAGCGTCTTCCCTTGAAGAGCTTTTTGTATCAGTCGGCTTCGGAAAGATTTCACCGCATCAGGTAATAAATAAACTGATGCCTGAAAAACCTGCGGAAGAGGTTGCTCTAAAACCTGTTAAGCCTTCAGCAGAACAGAAAGGGATAAGCATAAAGGGAATAGACAACATCCTCTACCATACGGCAAAGTGCTGTTATCCTGTTCCGGGAGACAGCCTTGTCGGGTTTATTACAAGGGGCAAGGGGGTGACAATCCACAACAAGAAGTGTCATAACCTTGAAAGACTTGCAGTTGATAATGCGCGGCTTATTGATGTTGAGTGGAGACAGGACGGCGAGGCAACATATCCTGCAAGGTTATTGGTTGAATCAGTGGATAAGCCGGGTGTGCTTGCCAACCTCAGCACGCTTGTGTCATCCGAGAATGTCAATATCAGTCATCTTCAGGCAATTTCAACTCCTGACCAGAAAGCGCAGATTACGTTCATTGTTGAGGTCAGAGACAAAAAACAGCTTGCAGCCATAATACAGAAGATAGCATCAATGGACGGCGTATTAAGGGTGAAAAGATAAGCGAGCATGGAAACTACGCATAAATATCATGAGTATCAATCTTAGAGCGGAGCCTTTTCTTTTCAGATACGATTCTTTTTTCAGCGAGAATCTTTTCCTTTGCCCTTTTTGAGCGTTTTCTCTTCTGACGCCGGATTTTTTCTATCCGTGCTTTTTCTTCGCTTTCCCTGCCTTTTATCAGATGCTCTATTTTTTTCACAAGGATTACCCTTGCATGATAGCGGTTAAGTGACTGCGAGCGTTCCTTCTGGCATTTAACCTCAATCCCTGTCGGGACATGCCGGAGATAAACGCAAGTGGAAGTCTTGTTCACATTCTGGCCGCCCTTTCCTCCTGAGCGGATAAAAGATTCTTCTATATCCTGTTCACGGATATTAAGGCTGAGCATCTTTGCCTTTAATGCATCGGCTTTTGCCTCACTTACAGGGAACATTGTCATAATGTAAATAGTATAGCATCTGTTCGGCAATAAATAAGAAAGTTCCAGAGAAAACTATCATTTTTGTAAGGACCGGCAGCCACTCTGATCTTTTCGGGTGATAACACAACCCTTTCCCATGTTTCTTGACATTGACAGGGTTCTTCGGAAAGGTGAATAATTAAAATATGGAGCAGAGATATAACTCATTCGGACAGTATATGAAAAAACAGTTCGGGACAACTGTCTACAAGGTCAACGTGGACGCAGGCTTCACATGCCCGAACAGAGACGGAACCCTTGGTTTTACAGGCTGCATCTACTGCAACAATGACAGCTTCAGGCCGGGCTCATGCAAGCCCACGATGTCGGTGAAGGAGCAGTTAAGAAACGGCATTTCATATCTCAGCAGGAGATACGGAGTCAGCAAGTTTCTTGCTTATTTTCAGCCTTATTCAAATACTTATGCGCCTGTTGAAGAACTCGAATCACTCTATAAAGAAGCTCTTGCCGAGCCCGCAGTCATCGGCCTTGCAATAGGAACGAGGCCTGACTGCATAGACAGTGAAAAACTCGCATTGCTTGAATCTTTAACAGAGAAACATTTTATCCTCGTAGAATACGGGCTTCAGTCCATATACGAAAAGACCCTCAGTTTCATAAACAGGGGACATGATTATAAAACTTTTCTTGATGCGGTTTCACTTACGCGGAGTAAAGGGATATCTGTGGGCGCGCATCTGATTGTGGGATTTCCAACAGAGACAAGAGAAGAAATGCTCAAAATGGCGGATGAGGTTTCAGGAATTCATCTGGACTTTCTAAAGATACACCAGCTTCAGGTCATAAAAGATACTCCGCTGGCAGAGATGTATAAAGAAAATCCTTTTCACACATTTGGATATGAAGAATATCTGGATTTTGTTGTGGATTTCATAGAGAGGCTTTCTCCTGATATTGTTCTTCAGCGGCTCTTTGCAACAGCCCCTGACGACATACTTATTGCGCCGAGATGGGACAGGAGCAGGCATCAGATTACCAAAGACATACAGCAGAGATTTATTGACAGAGATACATTTCAGGGGAAGAAATGCAGAGCGTTACAGGGCACAGGCTTGATTGAATGAGTGCCACAGTCTCCTTACGAATTTCTATCCTTAGTGTCTTGCAAAAGCTTTTCCACTCTTTTCTTCAGTTTATCTGCAAAGAGCTGATATTTATCTCTGCCGGTTTGTTGTCCTGTTATGTCCAGCAATGACGGATAAAAAGGTTTATCAAAACGTATTGTTATCTTTTTAAATCTCGGCAGATACGCGCCTTTTGGAAGCGACTCGTAAGACCCTTTTATCGATGCAGGGACAACAGGCACGTTGAGTTCCAGCGCAAGAATGCCTATCCCCTTTTTAAAGCCCATGATATTTCCATCATAAGACCTTCCGCCTTCAGGGAATATGAAGAGGGCTTTGTTATTTTTCAATACATAGGCAGAAAGCTGGAGCGCTTTTCCAAGATATGTCTCAGGGTCTATTGGTATCACGTGTGCAAGCCTCGCAAAAAAGGCAGTCAGCCTGCTTGTGAAGTATTTCTGAAATCCCTGAAAGTAAAGCGTTCTGTAAATATTTAAAGGAAGAGCGGCAGCGACTGCAAAACCGTCCAGATTGCTGCAGTGGTTTGAGGCGACTATAAACGGGACATTCGGGATATTCTCTATCCCCTTAACCTCAAGCCTGAAAAATATTTTGAAAACCAGTTTGAGAATCCCTGTGAGAAATGATACAAAAAACCATTCTATTGCCCCTTGTTTAAAGCCGACTTTTTTCTTTTCTTCGTCAGAAGGCTCTCCTGAAAAAATAGAGGCAACACCTTCCTTTGATTCTTCCTTTATTGAAATGGATGCGGCGGACTGTCTGATCTTCTCCACTATCTCTCCGACTGTCTGGATGTCTGATGCAAAGGTCTCAGGGAGTTTTATGGAGAATTTATTTTCAAGGCTGACAACAAGCTCTATCCTCTGAAGCGAGTCAAGCCCGAGGTCAAGTTCAAGGTTATCTTTAGATTGAATTGGCATAGGTTCTTTAAGCAGAGGTGTTATGCATTCAATGACAGTTTTCCCGACTGCATCAGAAGTAAGCGCTTTATCTTCACTCTTAACTTTTAATTTCTCACTTTTAACTTTAATGAGGTCTTTAATCATGAACCTTCTTAATTTCCCGAGAGGCGTCCTCGGCAGAGGCTCGGGATACAGCGTAAAACCTTTAATCCTAATGTAAGGCGGCAGCTTGCCTGAGATACGGCTTAAATCCCATCCCAATGCCTCATTGATATTTCCTGTCTGCTGCTGCCTTGCATAGTCAATGTCAGGGACGATGATTGCATGAAGGGCTTCTATCCTGCCTTTTTCTTCAAGCCCAAGGACGCAGATTTCCTTAATCAG